>JAHZBS010000195.1 GCA_019423265.1 Clostridiales bacterium | reverse complement strand
GACGTCGGAGATCAGGACGCTCTTTTCGAAAGAAGAATACTGCCGGATGATCGAAAAGGCCAAGCGGCATATTTATGAAGGCGATATTTTTCAGATCGTTCTCTCGAATCGGCTGGAGGCGGATTTTGAGGGAAGCCTTTTCAATACGTACCGCATCTTGAGGACACTGAATCCTTCGCCGTATATGTTCTATTTTTCGGGATCGGACATGGAGGTTGCGGGTGCCTCGCCAGAAACCCTTGTCAAGCTTGAAAATGGAATTCTCCATACATTCCCGCTGGCGGGCACGAGGCCGCGAGGTAAAACGGAGGAGGAAGACAAGAGACTGGAGCGAGAGCTGCTGGCAGATCCCAAGGAACTTGCCGAACACAATATGTTGGTTGATCTCGGCCGGAACGATATCGGAAAAATCAGTAAATTCGGGACAGTTGAAGTAGAGAAATATCATGAAATTGAGCGATTTTCCCATGTGATGCATATCGGTTCCACCGTCCGAGGGGAGATTCGCGAGGATGCCGATTCGTTGAATGCGGTGGATGCCATCCTTCCAGCGGGAACCCTGTCGGGGGCTCCCAAAATCAAAGCCTGCCAGCTGATCAACGACCTTGAGAATAACAAGCGCGGAATTTATGGCGGCGCAATCGGCTATCTTGATTTTTCCGGAAATCTTGATACTTGTATTGCCATTCGCATTGCCTATAAGAAGAATAACAAAGTGTTTGTGCGAAGCGGAGCCGGAATTGTTGCAGATTCTGTTCCAGAGACAGAATTTCAGGAGTGCCTAAACAAAGCCGCGGCGGTTGTGCGAGCGCTGGAGGCTTCCCAGGAGGAGGACCTATGATCCTATTACTTGACAATTATGATAGCTTTTCCTATAACCTGTATCAGCTTATGGGATCGCTGAATCCAGAGATTCAAGTGATCCGAAACGACGAGATGACAGTGGATGAAATGAAAGGGTTACATCCCCAAGCCATGGTCATATCCCCCGGCCCGGGAAAGCCGGAAGATGCGGGGATTTGTATAGAGGCCGTGCAAAAGCTGGGCAGTACAATTCCGATACTGGGGGTTTGCCTTGGGCACCAGTCCATCTGTGCGGCATTCGGGGCCACCGTGTCCTATGCCAAGACCCTCATGCACGGAAAGCAATCCATGACCACCGTAGACACCAGCTGTCCGCTGTATCAGGATTGTCCAGAAACCATGCCAGTGGCAAGGTATCATTCTTTGGCCGCCGTGGAGAGTACGCTGCCCGATTGTCTGATGGTGACAGGGAGGGCGGATGACGGCGAGATTATGTCGGTGAAGCATAGGGAGTATGAGATTTACGGGGTGCAGTTCCATCCGGAGTCCATCATGACGCCCTATGGGACGGTCATGTTGAAGAATTTTTTAAGAATTGCACATTTGAACGGAGGTAAACAAAATGATTAAAGAGGCTATTGTTAAGATTGTGGACAAACAAGATCTGAGCTATGATGAGGCCTATGCCGTGATGAACGAAATCATGAGCGGCGAAACCACCCCAACGCAGAATGCAGCGTTTTTAGCGGCCCTATCGACCAAAAGTACAAAAGCGGAGACCATCGATGAAATCTCCGGTTGTGCTGCCGCCATGCGGGAGCATGCAGTAAAAGTCGAGCATGATATGGACGTTTTGGAGATCGTCGGAACCGGAGGCGATGGCGCTCACAGCTTTAATATATCCACCACGGCGGCGATTGTGTTGGCGGCGGGAGGCGTGAAAGTCGCAAAGCACGGCAACCGTGCGGCGTCCTCCAGCAGCGGAACGGCAGATTGTTTAGAAGCCCTGGGTGTGAAGATTGATCTTGGGCCGGAAGCATGCGTGGCGCTGCTCAAAAAAGTGGGGATCTGTTTCATGTTTGCACAGAAGTACCATACATCCATGAAATATGTAGGGTCAATTCGCAAGGAGCTAGGGATCAGAACGGTGTTCAACATCCTAGGACCGCTGACCAACCCTGCGCATCCCACAGCTCAGCTGCTGGGGGTGTACGATGAATCGCTGGTGAATCCGCTTGCAAGAGTGTTGTCCAGTCTCGGCGTAAAGCAGGGGCTGGTCGTATATGGGCAGGATCGGTTGGATGAACTGTCCCTGAGTGCGCCAACCACCATATGCGATTTCAAGAATGGAGAATACAAAACGTACGTGATCACCCCCGAGGAATTTGGGCTCACATCCTGTGAAAAGAGTGATCTGACTGGCGGTACGCCTGCTGAAAACGCCCAGATCACAACGGATATCTTGAGCGGAGCGCAGGGCGCCAAACGGGACGTAGTGCTGCTGAATGCCGGAGCAGGTTTTTACGCGGCTGGAGCCGTGGACAGTATAGCGGCTGGAATCGTCAAGGCGGCCCAAGTCATCGATTCAGGTGCCGCCCTTGCCAAGCTGGAAGAATTTAAGGAAGCGTCAAACCAATGAATACAACCATTCTTGAAACCATCGCCGCGGCTACAAAAGCCCGCGTTGAAAAGGCGAAACAAGAGAAATCCCTTGAAACGATAAAATCCGAGGCACAGCGATTGGATGCCAATACGGGATTTCCCTTTGAACAGGCGCTGCGGTCAGAGGATATAGCCTTTATCTGTGAGTGCAAAAAGGCATCCCCGTCAAAAGGTCTGATCGCTCAAGATTTTCCTTATCTGAAGATCGCTGGGGAGTATGAAGAGGCTGGGGCGGCTGCAATCTCAGTGCTGACGGAGCCCCAGTGGTTTTTGGGGAGCAATGAGATTCTGCAGGAGATCGCGTCGGCGGTGAAAATTCCGTGTCTGCGCAAGGATTTCACTGTGGATGAATATATGATCTATGAAGCCAAGACGCTGGGAGCGTCGGCGGTGTTGCTCATCTGCGCTTTGTTAAAGGAGGACACGATGCGAGACTATATCAAGATCTGTGACCGTCTGGGACTCTCAGCGCTGGTTGAGGCGCATGATGAGAGAGAAATACAATCGGCAGTACGGGCCGGTGCCCGGATCATCGGCGTCAACAACCGGAATTTACACGATTTCACCGTCGATGTCCACAACAGTGAACGATTGCGGAAACTGGTGCCAGAAACGGTGCTCTTTGTAGCGGAGAGCGGAATCCGAAGCGCCGCCGATATTCGTGTGCTGCGAAATGCCCGTGTCAACGGTGTGTTGATCGGGGAGACATTGATGCGTGCCCCGGATAAGAGGGCTATGCTCTGTGAGCTTCGCGGGGGGAACAGCCAGTGAAAATCAAGATATGCGGCTTGCGCAGGGCGTGTGATATCGAATATGTCAACGAGCTGTTGCCGGACTATATCGGGTTTATCTTTGCCGAAAAAAGCCGGAGGTATGTGCCCCCCGCTGAGGCTGCAAAGCTGAAAGAGCAGCTGGACCCGCGCATCAAGGCAGTCGGAGTCTTTGTCGATGCGCCCATGGATAAGATTGTGACTGTAGTGGAGCAAAGGATAATCGACGCCGTGCAGCTCCACGGCAGCGAGGACGACGGATATATACGGAAACTGCAAGGCCGGACGGACTGTCCGATCCTTAAGGCATTTATTGTCAGAGGTGTGGGCGATGTGAGGGCGGCAGAACAGTCGCCGGCGGACTATGTACTGCTCGATGGCGGAGAGGGAAGTGGAAGGCCTTTTGACTGGTCGCAGATCAAGAATATAACACGCCCCTATTTTCTTGCGGGAGGTCTGAATCTAGACAATCTCCAGGAAGCCATCCAGGAACTAGGGCCCTATGCTGTCGATGTCAGCTCCGGCGTGGAAACCGGCGGATGGAAGGATTATGCGAAAATAAAACGATTTATGGAGATCTGTTCTGAACAACAGGGAAGGAGAGGAAAGCAATGACCAATTCGAAGGGAAGATTCGGCGTTCACGGAGGCCAGTATATTCCGGAGACGCTGATGAATGCCGTGATTGAGCTTGAAGAGGCTTACGGCCAGTATAAAAGGGATCCTGCCCTTCAGGCTGAGCTTACGGACTTGCTCAACGAGTACGCTGGCCGTCCAAGCAGGCTGTATTACGCTGCGAAGATGACAGAAGATTTGGGCGGTGCCAAAATCTATTTAAAGCGTGAGGACCTGAACCATACAGGGGCTCACAAAATCAACAATGTGTTGGGGCAGGCGTTGCTTGCAAAAAAAATGGGAAAGACCAGGCTCATAGCAGAGACAGGGGCAGGCCAGCACGGCGTTGCCACGGCCACGGCCGCAGCGCTCATGGGCATGGAATGTGTTGTGTTTATGGGACAGGAGGATACAGTGCGCCAGGCGCTGAATGTCTATAAAATGCGGCTGCTGGGGGCGGAGGTTGTGCCAGTGACCACTGGCACCGCTACGCTGAAGGATGCCGTCTCGGAGGCTATGCGGGAATGGACGAGCCGCATCAGCGATACCCACTATTGTCTCGGCTCCGTTATGGGCCCCCACCCCTTCCCCGTTATCGTCCGTGATTTTCAGGCCGTCATCTCAAAGGAAATCAAACAGCAGATCTTGGAGAAGGAAGGCCGGCTGCCGGATGCGGTTCTCGCCTGTGTCGGCGGTGGCTCCAATTCCATCGGAAGCTTTTACCACTTTCTCGATGACAGAGATGTGGCGCTGATCGGCTGTGAAG
>JAHZBS010000194.1 GCA_019423265.1 Clostridiales bacterium | reverse complement strand
TAACGCCCATGGTCAGCGTGCAGAGCGCGTTGATCTCCGGCGTCACCGCAGTCTTCAGCTGCGAATAAACCCGCACCGGCAGCGTCGTACTGGTTGGCCCCGCCAAAAAAAAGCTGATGATGACATCATCCAGAGACATGGCGAAGGCCAGCAACATCCCGGACAAAATTCCCGGTGCGATGAGCGGCAGGGTGATATCCCAAAATACCCGCCCCCCGCCTGCGCCCAGATCCCGTGCTGCCTCCTCGATGGAAGGATCGATTCCCAGAAGGCGGGTCCGCACATTGATGAATATATAGGGGATACAAAAGGTACAGTGGCCGATGATCATGGCCGGCATGCCATAGGGAATTCCCACGAAAGAAAAAAAGGTGAGAAACGCAATCCCTAATATGATCTCCGGAATCATGATGGGCAAGGTGGCGATGCTCTCAACCATCCCCGCCGTGCGAAACCGCCCCTTCGTCATCCCCACAGCTCCCAGCGTGCCGATGACGCCGGAAATGAGACAACTGCTGATCCCCAGTTTCAGGCTGTTCCACAGCGCCCCCATCATCTGTCGATCCTGAAATAGCACTCGGTACCAGTCCAGAGAAAACCCTCCCCAGACCGCTGATATCTTCTGCTTATTGAAAGAATAGACGATGACGAGAACGATTGGAATATACATGAGCGCCAGAATGACCCCCAAATAGATCCCCGATCCCCACCGCCGCGTATGCTTTTTCCCGCTCATCCGCTTGCCCCCTATGCCATGCCCTCTGGCTGGCTCTGTTTTGTTGATTTCCGGTAGATAAACAAAAAGAGCAGCGTCATGAGCATCATCACAACAGAGAGCGCCGCGCCAAAAGGCCAATTGCGGGCTGTCAAGATCTGATTTTGGATCAGATTCCCCATGAGGACTTTCTTGCCGCCCCCCAACAAATCGGATATAAAAAACAGGCCCATGGACGGAACAAAGACGAGCA
This sequence comes from Clostridiales bacterium, assembly GCA_019423265.1. The sequence continues at coordinate 3,649 of JAHZBS010000194.1, read as the reverse complement.
CACAGCCGGACAGAATCCCCGGCAGCGTCAGCCTCAGCGTCACGGTCAGAAACGCACACACCTTTCCCGCCCCCAGATCCCTGGCGGCCTCCACCAGAGACCAGTCTAGCTTTTCTATGGACGTATAGGAGGGCAGGATCATAAAGGGAAGGAGGGAGTAGACCATCCCCAGCAGAATCGCCCCGTCGGTGTACAGCAACTTCAGCGGCGCATCCACAATGCCCATCTCCAGCAAAAGGGTATTCACAACACCGTTGGCCCGCAGCAAAATCATCCATCCATAGATCCGCACCAGGGCGTTGGTCCAGAAAGGGACGATGACCAACAGCATGACAATCCCGCGCCTGCGCGGGGGGAGCTTCGCCATACAATATGCGAAGGGATATCCGATGGCAAACGCCAGCAGCGTGGTCTTCACAGCTAACTTCAAGGAGTCCAGCAAAACTTCCAGATAGATGGGGTCCCACAGCCGGATATAATTCTCCAAAGTAAACTCCGACGTGACGCCCCAGGTGGCATCCCGCTTCATGAAACTCAACGCCACAACATATAGGATGGGCAATAGGACAAACACAAGGGTCGTCACATACAGCGGAAGCATTGCCAGGAAGAAGCTGCCGTCCCGCCTACGACTTTTCTTCATCGCCCCTCGCCTCCTTCCGATCCACAAGAATCCCCGCAGCGGGCTCCCAGTCCAGATAAACGGCGTCTCCCACCTGAAAAGCGGACTCCGCCCCCTGATGGCTGGCCACGACCTCTTCCTCGCCATCGCTCCCCGGCACTCCGATGATCATTCGCAGGATCCCGCCGCTATAGTGATGTTCGCGGACGACGCCCGCGAGGGTGAAACCTGGCTGCGGCTGCCGGTGAAGCCGAATTTTTTCTCCCCGGACAGCCACGGTGACGGGCTCCTGGGGAGTTAGCCCTTCCGCACTTTCTGCAAGAATCGTCTGGCCATCCGTCAAAACCTGGACTGCATCCCCCTGCACCCGCTCCACGCGCCCTCGAAAAATATTGGCAGTTCCAATAAACTGAGCGGCAAAGCTGGTAGCCGGCCGCTCGTAGATCTCCGCTGGCGTTCCGATCTGCTCGAATGTCCCCTGGTTCATCACCACGATCCGGTCTGACATGTTCATGGCTTCCTCCTGATCGTGGGTGATATATAAGAATGTGATGCCCAGCCGCTTCTGAAGGCGTTTCAGCTCCGTCTGCATCTGACGGCGCAGCTGCAAATCCAGCGCGCCCAAGGGCTCGTCCAGCAACAGAAGGTCGGGATTGTCGATCAGAGCCCGCGCGATTGCCACCCTCTGTCGCTGCCCACCGCTCAATTTCTGCGGCGCTCGCTTGGCAAATCCCGGAAGCTGCACCAGTTCCAGCATGGCATCAACTCGCTCCCGGATCTCCTGCCTCTTTACCCCTTGCAACTTTAAGCTGTACCCAATATTAGCCGCCACATTCATATGGGGAAATAGCGCGTAATTCTGAAATACCGTATGTACGTTTCGCTGATTAGGCTCTGTGTCCGTCACATCTTGGCCCTGTAAAATGACCCGGCCCCGGTCAGGATGCTCCAACCCCGAGATGATCCGAAGCATCGTGGTCTTACCGCAGCCGCTAGGCCCTAGAAATGTAATAAACTCACCCTTTTCGACATCCAGGCTAATCCCGCGGAGGGCGTCGGTTTCGTCAAAGCGCTTGGCGATCCCATCCAGCCGCAAAATCACATCGCCCATATCCCTTCTCCCCTTTATTGAATTTTCCAAAGGATTAAAATTCATTTCCTTGATGATACATCCAAATGGCAACATTGTCAACATACAAAAAAGACAAGGTTACCGCCTTATTTCTCTGTGGTCGGTGCATTTTTCCGGTATGGGATCGCTTGTTTTTATAACATTGCCGAAACCAACGGGGCTTACCGTCTGCGCCGTTTCGCGCCTTTCCTCTTTTTTCGCTTTGGCCTTGGTCTGATGATCAGCCAGATTAACACAAGCAAAGCCACCGTGATCAGAATCGCCCCAGCAGCGCCGGCATCGACCTGCGCATTCTCTGGCTTGTCCGATGTTGGCCCGGCGCTGTCGCGCCCATCTGTGCTCTCCTGATCTGCGTCCTTCTCCCCCTCCCCGCTCTGCGGCAGGCCGGACTCATGGCCGGATTCCTCCGCTGGGGGAGCGGATGCCGCCCCCTCAGCCGTTGATTCCGAGTCAACGAACGGTTCAGACTGCGCCGTGGAGCTCTCTGCATCACGGTTCTGGGAATCCTCACTGTCCCCCGGCGGGATGGAGGATTCCCCTGACATTTCAGAATTCTCTTGGCGGCTGTCAACGCTCTGATTGGATGTGCCTTCCCCTGTCCCATATGTAACGGAGAGCACCGCTTCCTCGCCTGTAATGCGCTCCACCTGTATGGAGATCCCCGTGGCCTCGCCGCCGTATAGGCAAGTCATGTCCTCCGCAAGACTCTCCCCCTCCAGATACCAAGAATGGGATGGATCCGCGATCACGATGAGCTTATCCTTCGTCTCCGAATTGTCATTCATAAACATTCCGGAGGTCGCGTCATAGGTCCACTTTGACGTGGCGGCGCTGATATGCCAGATGCGGACCGCTCCTCCCTCGGGACAGGCTATGTCCCTGTGGTTGCCGTCGGGCGTCACGTATTCAATCATAAAATACTCTGACAGGTAATTCCCATCCCAGCTCCGTGGGACAACCACCGCCGCCGACGCTTCCCGCGAAATCGAGCGGAGGGTAATCCGGGTATCGGCCGTGACGACATCCGGTCTGACCCATCCCAGAAGCATCTTAGAAAACGCATTGTGGTCGCCTTGATTCTGGTCCATCATATCCGGGGATAGGCAGCCCCCCGAATTTCCCGACTCCGGGACTCTGTCGTAATAGTCCGGAAGTCCTAACAAATGCCCTATCTCGTGGAGAGCCGTGTTCCGCTGCTTCGCTGATCCCATAGTCAGGTGCCGGTAGGATAGGCTGCTATAGCTGCCGATGCGCACGCCCCCCACCTGAAAATTCCAATAGAACGTGTCGCTGTGGGGCCACCAGACGGAGCTGTCGGATTTGGGCTGTCCCGTCCAGACCAGACATACGCCATCTAACACACCGTCCCCATCGCTGTCATACTGGCTCAAGTCCACGCCTCTCCCCAGCATAGCCTCCAAAATCTCCTGGATGAGAACCTGATCCCCTTCGCTGCTATAGTAGCTCCTGTCATGCTTCGCCCGATACCATTCCTGGACTTGCCCGGTTATGGCCAGCTCTCCATAGGAGGACCTGCTATAGTAGTCCGCCACAGAAGCGAGAGCCGACCCTCCGCCCCCGAAGAAAATCTCGTTCAACTGCGCCGTGGTCCCCGTCATGGTGGGCTCATCTGGAAAGTCAACCGGTATGACCAAAAGACTGGCCGTCCCTTTCGTCTGCATATAGGGGCCGTCAAAAAATGTGTCCCCCGTGTGCGTTACCGTGATCCTGGCCAACACGGGCGCCACCGCTGTAAACCACAGCAGCAGCGCCAGCCCTCCCTGCACCAACCTCTTTGCCCTCACATTCCCTCTCCCCCGCACTCAGAACGCTCTCCCTTTGAAACGACAGATATCAAGAAGGGGACCGCCGCGCAGCTTCCCGCGCAACGTCCC
>JAHZBS010000193.1 GCA_019423265.1 Clostridiales bacterium | reverse complement strand
GGAAGCTTTTACCACTTTCTCGATGACAGAGATGTGGCGCTGATCGGCTGTGAAGCGGCGGGCCGCGGGATTGACACCTTTGAGACTGCGGCGACAATGAATGTCGGCCGGCTCGGCATTTTTCATGGTATGAAATCCTATTTCTGCCAGGATGAATACGGACAGATTGCCCCAGTCTACTCCATCTCGGCGGGGCTGGACTATCCCGGCGTGGGACCGGAGCACGCATATCTCCACGATATAGGCCGGGCGCAATATATTCCCATCACAGACGGCGAAGCGGTTGAGGCATTCGAGTATCTGTCAAGGACAGAGGGCATCATCCCGGCAATCGAGTCGTCCCATGCGCTCGCCCACGCTATGAAACTTGCGCCGCAGATGGACAAAAGTAAAATTATCGTCGTTACCATCTCAGGGCGCGGTGATAAAGACTGTGCGGCTATCGCGCGATACAGGGGGGAGGATATCCATGAGTAAGATTGCGGAGGCATTTCAAAACGGCAAAGCCTTTATACCTTTTATTACATGCGGGGACCCCGATTTGGAGACAACGGCAGAAATTGTACGGGAGATGAGTCAAAATGGCGCGGATCTCATCGAACTTGGCATTCCATTCTCCGATCCCACAGCGGAAGGGCCGGTTATTCAGCAGGCCAATCTGAGAGCGCTCACCGGCGGCGTCACCACCGACCAAATTTTTGACATGGTGGCACAATTGCGCAGGGACGTTAAGACTCCCATGGTCTTTATGACCTATGCCAATGTCCTGTTTTCATACGGAGCGGAAAAATTTATCGCAAAAAGCGCTGCGCTGGGCATAGACGGATTTATTCTTCCGGATATCCCCTTTGAGGAAAAGGAGGAATTCCGTGAACTGTGTGACCGGTATGGACGGGATCTCATTTCGCTCATTGCGCCAACATCTGAAAACCGCATTGCGATGATTGCGAGAGAGGCGCAGGGATTTCTCTATATCGTTTCGTCTCTGGGCGTAACAGGTGTGCGCTCTGAGATCACAACGGACATCGGCGCCATGGTTAGGCTCATACGCGAGAATACGGATGTGCCCTGCGCCGTAGGGTTTGGCATATCCACGCCCCAACAGGCACAAAAAATGTCGGCCGCGGCGGACGGCGTCATCGTCGGCAGCGCTATCGTAAAACTTGCAGCCCAATACGGGAGGGATGCAGCTCAGCCCATCGGCGCCTATGTCCGTTCCATGAAAGAAGCCATAGGAGGAATAGTGTGAAAAACGATATCCTTATCTGCGATGACGCAGCGTTTATGCGGATGATGGTCAAAGACATATTGAAAAGAGAAGGCTATACCATCGCGGGCGAGGCGAGCGGTATAGATCCCTGAGCCCGTCCCTTGTGCTTCTGGACAGCGCCATGCCGGTCATGGACGGGCTGGAGGCGCTGCGGAGCATCCTGGAGTTGGATCCCACGGCCAATATCGTCATGTTATGCGTGCCGGGAGGGAGAAGTATAATGGAAGAGGCAATCCGGCTGGGCGCCAAGGGGATTGTGGTAAAACCGTTTCAGGCCGATGCGCTCATCGAAGCCGTAAAAAAGGTACTCCAAGACCCGGCCTGAGCACTGAGACACCAAATTTTAAATGAGGAGCGATGTAAGATATGAAACTTTTGATCATCCGGCACGCACAGCCTGATTACATACACGATTCTCTGACAGAGACGGGTTTTCGGGAGGCGGAACTGCTTTCACAAAAGCTGAAACATATGCCCATTGCGGACCTATACTGCTCTCCCTTGGGGCGAGCGCAGAGAACGGCAAAACCCACGGCTGAGAAGTGCCAATTGCAGGTGGAGACCCTGCCGTGGCTTCGGGAATTCACCGGGGAAATGCAGGATCCGGACGAGCCGGGGGAAAAACGTTTCCCCTGGAACCTGAAGCCGCAGTTCTGGACGCAGCAGCCGGAGTTGTATGACCGCCGGCGCTGGACAGAAAACCCCTTCGTAAAGGCCGGGGATATGGAACAGAAGTACCGGGAGGTGACGGACTCCTTTGACGCCCTGCTGGCCCGCTACGGCTGCCGCCGGGACGGCGAAATCTATCGCTGTGAACAGAATCCGGATGTCACCGTGGCCCTGTTCTGCCATTTTGGACTTGGTATGGTTCTCGTTTCACATCTGGCGGGGATATCGCCATTTTTGATGTGGCATAGTTTCTTTTTGCCGCCCTCCTCGGTGACTACGATTGTCACGGAAGAGCGCGTGAAAGGCGAGTTATTTTTCAAGTGTGTGCAGATGGGGGACACTTCTCATCTGTATGCGGCAAATCAGGAGCCATCCCCCTCTGGGCTTTACTCGGAATTCTATGGAGGCGACGACGAGCCGCTGATATAACCAAATTCCTACCGCGTCTCCTATTTTCGCGACATTCGCCGGTACGCGCCCGGCGATATCCCCTGAGATTTCTTAAATACCCGGCTAAAGTAGGATGCATCCTCATAGCCCAGCTGTTCGGCGATATGAGAGATGGAGAAATCCTCGTGGGCCAGAAGCGCCGCCGCCTGCGCCATCCGCAGCTGTGTCTGGTATTGTGCGGGCGTGCAGTGGACATACTCCCGAAATAGGGATTCGCAGTACACGGGGTGGAGGTGTACATGCCGGGCGATGCGATCCAGGGAAAAGGGCTCTGTCAGGTGGTCGGCAATACACTGCTTCATTTTCTCAACGTGAGGGTTAACGGCGTCCTTCGCATTGCGTTGGAGCAGCTCGTCAAACAGCATTAGAAAGGCGGCCTTGGCCTTGAGACTCCCCTTGGACGTCAGCCAGGCGCGGTTGTACTCCCGGAGCCAATAGTCCACGGCAGCGCAGTCCCGGAAGGTAGAAATGGTGGGGAGGATTGTATCCAGTATAAGATTGGAGAAGAAATTAAAGGCCATGCACTCCATTCCCTGCGTCTTGGCAGCCCTCACCGTCCCTTCCGGTATAAAGACGGCTTCGCCGGCATGTACCGTGAAGGGAATGCCTTCAAGCCAGTAGACCGCCTCCCCCTGGAGGACAAAGGTCAGATCGTTGAAGGGGAGCGGCGCGGGCGGCATGAGCGACCATGACGGGTCGCAGCGTTTGGACACATAATAAAAAATATGAGGATTAAAATCTTCCAGCATAGATTGGGCTCTCCTGTGAAAGTTGATTTTGTCCATCTATTATAACAAAAATTCTTGATAATTCAAGAAAAGATAGGATTATATGCTTGAATAAATGCTATAGTTGTTATGCCCGGTTTGGGCCCAATTGTGCGATAAGAAAAACGTAAGAAAAAACTAGGATGAATCAACTTGACAAAGTGGAGAGGCCGTAGTAAGATGAAGAAAACTTCACATGAACAAAAGTTCATAAAAAGACAGGGGAACATGGAAGGTGCTCGTATGCGGAATCGAATCAAAGAACTGCGTGTCCAATTGGCGATAACACAGAAGCAGTTGGCGGATGCGGTCTGTGTGTCAACGAGAACGATTATCTCTTTGGAGAAAGGGCAGTGCAATCCATCCGTGTTGTTGGCGTATCACATAGCGAAGGAATTGAGAGTCACCATCGAGGAATTATTCATGTTGGGAGGGTGAAGGGGGCTATGCGTGAGTACTTTGTGCCAGGCTCACATATTTTCATATTGATCGATGTGTTTTTTATTTATAGCTTTCTCGGCTGGGTTATGGAATGTATTGTGATTACATATGAGCAGAAGCATTTGACGCTGAACCGGGGATTTGTACACGGCCCCTTCTGTGTCATCTATGGATTTGGCGCGCTCATCGGATACGCTCTCGTCAAGCCCTTTGCCCATAATCCGGTGGTTCTGTTCATAGTGGGCGCTGTCTTTGCCAGCCTTTTGGAGCTTTTGACAGCGAAGCTCATGATGTATTTCTTTGGTTCTTTTTGGTGGGATTACTCGGCAAAGCCTTTTAACTATAAGGGAATTCTCTGCCTGGAGAGTACGCTTGCGTGGGGAGTGCTGGCCATCGTGATCGTGTACTTTTTCCACGGTTTTCTGATCCGCACAGTTGCGTCCATCATTCCGGAGATCACCACGGCTGCGGCTATCGTGCTTGTCCTTTGGTACGCCATCGATTTTGGCGTCAGCGTGCGGCAGGTTCTGAGAGAAAATAAGGGAGGAGCGCAGACCAATCCCATCCTGGTTCTATTGAATAAAGTGAAAGGATAGTGGAAACCGAATTTGAAAAAGAAAAACACGGGATTGCCGGCAAAGGCCATCCGCCTGCCGCGGGACCGGGAGTACCTCGACTGTGTCCGGGATATCCTGCGCAGTCCGGAGGTGCGGAGGATGAATCAATATATGCAGCACGGGAACACCACCTGTCTGCAGCATTGTCTGAACGTTTCATACAGAAGCTACCGCACTTGCAGAAGACTGGGATTGAATTATCGATCTGCGGCCAGGGCCGGACTCTTGCATGATTTATTTTTATATGATTGGCACTACCATTATGATGTGACGGGCGACGCTTTTCACGGCTTGACCCATCCCCGCAAGGCGCTCCGGAACGCAAAGAAGATATTTGCGCTGACGGATATGGAGCAGAACGCGATTTTGCGGCACATGTGGCCGTTGACGCTGATACCGCCGCGGTATCGGGAGGC
>JAHZBS010000192.1 GCA_019423265.1 Clostridiales bacterium | reverse complement strand
ATGGCAAAGGACAATCAAGTCAGAGAGGAGATACACTATGAGCGGATTGGATACTTTACATATCTCGGAGTATCAGCCTCTTCGGGATGTGGTGTTTCACGCGCTGCGGGAAGCTATTATAACGGGGGAGCTGAAACCAGGGGATCGGTTGATGGAGACCCCGCTGGCAGAGCGAATGGGCGTAAGCCGGACGCCGGTCCGGGAAGCGATCCGCAAGCTGGAGCTGGAGGGATTTGTGGTGATGCTGCCGAGAAAGGGGGCACAGGTGGCCCAAATCACCCGCAAAGACATTGGGGATGTCCTGGAAATCCGCGCGGTCCTGGAGGGGCTGGGCGTCGAGCTGGCGGCCAAAAGGATGCAATCTGAGGATATAGAGGAACTGAAAAAGATCAACGGGGAGTTTGCCTCTGCCATTCCAGCGGGCGACGTGGCAAGACTGGTAGAATTGGATACCCGTTTCCATGATTTTATCTTTACAAAGGCTGACAATGAGAAGCTTCAACAGATCATCGGCTCTCTGGTGGAGCAGGTGTCACGCTTTCGCGTCACATACCTGCGCAAGCCCACGTACCATGACGCCATCGCCAAGGAGCACGAGGCAATTATACGAGCCATGGAGAGCCGAGATTTAGAGGAAGCGCGGCGGTGTGCCGTGGAGCATATCCGCAATCAGCAGGAAAAGCTGAGCGCCGTGGAGGAGTAGCCGAAGAGGGGATGTCAACGCTCTCCAAAAAAGTCAAGGCAGGCCTTATCTCTGGCATACTTATCGCTTTGCTGGCGGTATTCATCTTCGCAATTGTCAATCCAAGCGTTTCGGTCGTTTTTTAGAGCGGTGTAGCCTTTGGCTATGCCGTTTTTTGCTCCGGTGTACTTTTCTTGACAAGTATTACAAGAACGTGGTGTATCTGAATTTTTTTGAGAACCCGGATTACGCTTCCGTATTTCAAGGTTCTTTAGAGATTGACAATATTGTATTTTCGCCAAGATGGGGCGTAAGCTGTACTATTTTGTTATTCGGTATAAGGGAAAATGTACGCTGGTTGAGGTGAAAGCAGCTTCCGGGAACACGAAAAGCACGAAGACGATTCTGCGGCATCCTGAAAATATCATGTAAGCAGCGCCATCAAATTAGGAGACTATAATGTGGGCAGATCGGAGCAGATTCTCACACTTCCGCTGTATATGGCTTTTCTGTTGAGGGAGCTATGATTTGCACATTATAAGAGGGAGTGTCGATCCGGCAGGCAATTCACCGGAGAGACACTCCCTCTCGCAAACTTATTATGGGCGCTAGCGGCGTCCGCCTCCACGTCCGCCCCCACCGGAGGAGCGGCCCGCGCCACCACCGCGGCTGCCGCCGCCGCCAAAACCGCCGCCGCGGGAGCCAGAGCTGCGGCTCCCGGAGGAAAAGCCTCCAAAGCTGCCGCTTCTGGAGGAAGAACCTCTTGAACTGCCGGAGGAACGGCCCGCACCGCCCCCGCGGCTACCGCCGCCACCGAAACCGCCTCCCGGCGCAGACCCAGGCCCAGGCCCTGGAGCACCAGGCCCACCGGGTCCCGGAGGAGGAGGGGGAGAATGCCGCCCTGGGCGAGGCGGGTGATGGTGAAAGATGGGCCGTCTCGGGGGTGGAACAGGGCCCGGTGAGATCACAGATCTCCGTCTCCGGCGGGTGAAAGTCGAGATAGCGGCAATGGCCACTATGAGAATCACCAGGATAAAGAAGCCAACAAATCTAGCGAGAAACCTAAAACCGCGGCCCGTATCGCTGGCCGGAGCTGTAGGCTCTGTGGCAGGGGCTTCCCCGTACTGCGCGTACAGATCTTCGATTTTTTCACAAAAAGCGGAATAAATCCTCCGAACGCCCTCATCATAGTTTGCAACAGCGAAATCCGGCTCCAGCTCGTCATCCAACAACGTCTGGATATCGGAGGACGTCAGATAGCGGCCAAGACCCGCGCTGGGCATGGCATAGTAGTCTTCATCCCCGATGCTGAGGACAAGGATCAGGCCATCTTCAATGCCCCAGCTGGAAAACACCTCATCCACATAGGCATCAATCTCATACGTGCCAGTATAGTCCACGGTGATGACGGCAACCGTTGTCCCCGTGTTGGCTTCCGTTATCTGCCCCAGAGAGTTCAGCTCTGACATCGTACCTGCGCTCAGCACACCCGCGTCATCCACCACATACCCGTTGTTGGGTTTCGGGACGACCCCGCTGGCGGATGCCGGCGCCGCAAGGGCAAGCATGAAAAGCATTGCGGTTAACAGAATTCCGATACGGCGTTTCATTTTGATTCCTCCTCTCGAAAAGTTGGCAATGGGCCATTTCCGGTGATCGACGCGATAAGCCCGGCCGGAAAGCCCTTACAGCGCTGATTATACTGTATCGCCAGCTCATTATAATAATCGTCATACTGCAAATTGCTCATGCGGCCGCAAAAGTCAGAATACTGCTTGGACGCCATGACCTTCGCCTTGTCATCCAAAGATTCGCCAGACGAAAGGGCCGAGTAGAGGTCGTCGATCGCCGTCTGTAGCGCTAAATTCGCCTCATAATAGTCTTCCGGGGTTTTAGCGGAATCGAGCTGCTGCCAGGCTGCCTGAGCGGCTGTATAGGAAGGCGTGTCCTGCAGGGAAGCGTCCTCCGCAATGTGGAGCAGATTGTATGCGTATTCTCTGCGGTTCATCAGATCATCATAGGGGGAAAACCCATCCTGTCCGGTAAAAAATGCGGTCACCACTTTTTGCCTGGCGAAGCTCAGCTTCATTCCGCCGAGGCCGAAAATGGAGATACCCATCATCAGAACGGCGAGAACCCAGGCAACCCTTCTATTTTGCAGAAGTTTCATGTCCAACCTCCATTTCTGGCAAGCCTTCGCTCTGGGCCATTGCCTTTAGCACGTCAATATCGGCGGATATGTCGAGAACCTCCGCGGTGTACAGGCTGTCCAGCTGATGCTCGAAGGCGGCGGCGATGACGGCGGCGTTGGACTCAACTTGTGTCATAAGCTCCTTGGTATTGGCGCCGGCGCTGGACTGACGGCTGAACTTAGCATAGGAGGTTAAGACCTTTACAGCCGTTGGGAGGTAGTATACAAAGAATTTGCGGATTCGAAGACCCTTGGCGGGATTCTTCTGAATCTCCTCCAGAATCGCGCTGCCCGCTTTTTCCATCCGCTCGATCTGAGACGATAGAGCGGCATCCTCGATCATATCGTTGAGAAGATGCAGCGAGTCCAAATCCTTGCGGGCGGCTGTCAACAGGGCGTCAACCTCCTCCTCGCCGGTGTGGAAGGATGGCGATGGGTCGGGTACGAGGATCGTCTTTGCCGGAGCCAGCTTCATGGAGATGCCATACACTGCCAAAGACAGAATTGCCGTTACGACGATGGCCCACAGGGTATACAGTGGAAAAATGAGGCCGCAGAGGATCCAGACGCCTCCGGCGGCATAGATCGGCCAGATGGGCCGGATTTTTTTTTCGATCATATCGATTCCTCCTTATGGTCTTCCCTTAGTATAGCACAGATTTGGGATCCGCGCCATAGTGGATTGTTTAGAAAATGAAATTATGGGCATACTCCGAAAAAAGAAGGGAGCGCGGAGCATGATACGAACCCATACGAGAAAGAATACGATTACGCTGTCCATGTCAAATGTTTTAGAGCAAAATATACAGAATTATGAGATGCTTTTGCAGGACTGTGACGACGTAGTAAAACGGCTGATGCCGCTGGAAGGGGACGGAGGATTCCGAATCTACATCTCCTACATCGATGTGATGGTGGATCGGAGAGTGATCGAAGAATCCCTTTTAGAGCAATTTTTGGCCTATACCCATGAGCAGCATATGCAGACGCCAACCAATAAATCCTTTATTACATTTCTAAAAGATTCCGGAGTCGCCACGGCGGACGTGAAGGAGTCCGACGATTTCAACACTGTGATGAGCGCCGTTTTGTCCGGGGATACGATCCTCTTTATAGAAAATTCCAGCAAAGCGTTGATCGTGGCTACAAGAGCGTGGCCCAACCGGGGCGTGGGAACGACGGAGACGGAAAAGGTGGTGCGCGGGCCTAAAGAAGCGTTTTCCGAAACGATTCGATTCAACACAATCCTCATACGGCGCAGGATTCGGGATACCCGCTTAAAGGTCAGACAAAAGCAGATGGGAGTCCGCTCAAAGACAGACATTGCCCTGATGTACATGGAAGACCTGGTGCGCCCCGATATCTTGCAGGAGGTTCAACGGAGGCTTAGCCTGTATGACATTGATAGCGTCATGGAGACGGGCACCATCGAGCAGTTGATTGAAGATAAATGGTACTCCCCCTTTCCCCAGCTACAATTTACAGAGAGGCCGGATAAAGCGGCGTCCGCCATTTTGGAAGGGCGGATTGTCGTTGTCGTGGATACGACGCCCTTTGTCTTGATCCTGCCGGCGACCCTCAACAGTTTTCTCCAGGCGTCAGAAGATTACTATAATCGCTGGGGCATCTCCAGCTTCATCCGGGTGCTTCGCTATATCGCCATGTTTTTAGCCTTGTGTACGCCAGGCTTGTATATCGCGTTGACCACATTTCACCCCGCCATGGTGCCATCGTCGCTGATTTTTTCCATCGCTGCCTCGCGGCAGGGGGTTCCCTTTTATGCGACGGTGGAGGTTATCCTTATGGAGCTCGCCTTTGAGCTGCTGCGGGAGGCGGGGCTCCGTCTGCCTACCGCAGT
>JAHZBS010000191.1 GCA_019423265.1 Clostridiales bacterium | reverse complement strand
ACCCGCCCTCTCTTTCGCAGCGTTCCTCCATGGTACAGGATCTGTTCCGAGAGCGTTGTCTTGCCTGCGTCCACATGGGCCAGAATGCCGATGGTCTTTCTCATCTCCCAACCCTCATCTCAAAAAAAGCTGTAGCATCCACCGTTTCCAGGCCGTATACGGGTGATAGCGGAGGGGAACATCCAGATGCCGGCTCTTTTCCATAACGCCCTTATAATGGGTAAAAGTATCAAAGCTTTTCTTCCCGTGGTAGGCCCCCATTCCGCTCATGCCGACGCCGCCAAAGCCCATGTGGGATGTGGCTAAGTGCAAGATCGTATCATTGATGCAGCCGCCCCCAAAGGAAATCTGGCTCAGCACCCGCCGCTTCACGGAGTCCGATTCCGTAAACAGATAGAGGGCCAAAGGCTTCTCCCGCCGCCTCACAAAGCGGATGGCGCTTCCCAGTGACCGGTAGGGAATCACCGGCAACAGCGGCCCAAAGATCTCTTCCCGCATGATTGGCGAATTGCCGTTGACATGGGTGATGACCGTAGGCGCAATCTGAAGCGTGCTCCTGCGGCACTGCCCTCCGATGGCGATCTTCCCCTCTCTCATAAGCCCACGGAGCCGGTTGTAGTGCTTTTCATTGACAATGCGGGGGTACTCCCCCATGTCCAGAGGGCGCTTGCCAAAAAAATTGCGGATATAGCGCTCCATCCAGTCCAACAATTCCCCCATGCGATCCTCCTGGACCAAAACATAGTCCGGGGCAACGCAGGTCTGTCCACAATTGAGAAATTTTCCAAAGACGATCCGCTTCGCCGCCCGCTTGACGTCCGCGGTCCGATCAACAATGCATGGGCTCTTGCCCCCAAGCTCCAGCGTCACCGGCGTCACATACCTGGCGGCCTTTTCCAGCACGACCTTTCCAACTTCCATCCCACCGGTAAAGAAGATATAGTCAAACCGCTGCTCCAGAAGGGTCTGATTTTCCTCCCGCCCTCCCTGAACCACGGCGACATACTCTTCCGGGAAACAGTCTCCCAGCAGAGTCGCCAGGAGGTTCGAAACAGCAGGCGCATAGGCGGACGGTTTGATGACGCAGCAGTTCCCCGCCGCCAGCGCCCCCACCAGCGGCATGAGGCAGAGTTGGAAGGGATAATTCCAAGGGGCCATGATCAGGACAACCCCGTAGGGCTCCGCAAGCACTCGATTTTTAGCCGGAAATTGGGCGAGGGAGAGTGGCGCTTTTTGGCAGGCCATCCAGCTCTTGAGATTCCGGCATACCATGCGGATCTCATCGAGGACAATGCCGATCTCCGTCATATAGCTTTCCGCCCCGGCTTTTCCTAGATCCTGCCATAGCGCCTCCTCTATCTTCCTCTTGTTCTTTACAATGGCGGCTCGCAAGCGCATCAACTCACATTTGCGAAACTCCAGAGGCCGCGTGATCCCGGATTCAAAGTGCCGGCGCTGTCTTTGCAGTAAGGCTTCGATTGTCATACACCCATCTCCATCAGATTATTTTAGAATCTCCAACAGGACCTCCACCATGCGGTCCATGGACTGTATACATACGTATTCAAACCGGCCGTGCCCATTGTGGGCCCCAGTGGAAAGGTTGGGGCACGGCAGCCCCATAAAGGACAGTCTGGCGCCGTCGGTCCCTCCCCGTATTGGCTGAATCTTGGGTGTCACGCCGACAGCCAACATTGCCCTCTTCGCTCTCTCCACGATTTCCATATGGGGGAGAATCCGTTCTCTCATATTGTAGTAGGAGTCCTCCAGCACGAGCTCCACCGTCCCCTCCCCATAGCGTTCGTTGAGATAGGCGGCGATCTTCTCAAACCGGCTCTTTTTCTTGGCAAAGGCTGTGCGGTCGTGGTCCCGGATGATGTATTGAAGGACAGTTTTCTCCTCATCGCCTTCCATGTGCCGCAGATGAGAAAATCCTTCATATCCCTCTGTAAAGGCAGGATTTTCAAAGGCAGGGAGCATGGCGTGAAACTCCATGCCAATCAGCAGGGAATTCTTCATCTTCCCCTTGGCGGCGCCGGGGTGAATATTTTGCCCATGGATCGTTACCCGCGCCGACGCCGCGTTGAAATTCTCATATTCCAGATCTCCCAGCTGCCCGCCGTCTACTGTGTAGGCATAGGCCGCGCCAAAAGCCTGTACATCGAATCGGTCAGCGCCCCGGCCGATCTCCTCATCCGGGGTAAATCCAATGCAAATCTTCCCATGGGGCCTTTTTTCATCCAGAATGATGGCGGCCGCCGTCAGGATCTCTGCGATGCCCGCCTTGTCATCCCCGCCTAGCAGGGTGGTCCCGTCTGTCACAATCAAATCCTGTCCAACATACTGTTCAAGACTTTCAAACTCAGCCGGACTCATTGTGATGCCCAGCTCTCTGTTCAAAAGAATGTCGCCGCCGTCGTACTGTCGGATGATCTGCGGCCGGATATGGTCTCCACTGGCGGCATCCGATGTGTCCAAATGTGCGATCAAGCCGATGGCCGGCTCCCCTTCCCGCCCCGGTGTCGCGGGAAGAGTGGCGTACACGTATCCATCGTCATCGATCCTCGCGGTATCGATCCCCATCCCTCTCATCTCCCGAACCAACGCCTGGCCAAATACTCTCTGCCCCGGCGTGCTGGGGCAATCCCCACACATCTCGTCGGATGTGGTCGGGTACTGCACATAGTGCAAAAATCGTTCATGCGCCTGCATACGGCTACTCCCCCTTGATAAGCTGTTCCTTCATATTCTCTTCAAATTGTCCCGCCTTTAGCATTTCAATCTCCTTGGCATAAGGCGCGTAGGATACCGCCTTTGCAGCAGGATCGGGGACATACGGCGTCTCCAAAATCTTTGGGATTTTTTCAAAAGCGGGATGTAACGCGATGGCCCGCAGGGCCTGATATCCGATATAGCCAAATCCAATATTCTCATGGCGGTCCTTGGCCGCGCCGCGCTCGTTCTTGCTGTCATTGATATGGAATACCGCGATCTGCTCTTTCCCCAGCCGCCGGTCAAATTCGTCCATCACACCCTCAAAATCATGCACGATATCATATCCCGCGTCATGGGTGTGACAGGTATCGAAGCAAACTCTCAGCTTATCGTTGAACTGGACTCGATCATAGATCTCCGCCAATTCCTCGAAGCTCCGGCCGACTTCGCTGCCCTTTCCCGCCATGGTTTCCAGGGCGACATAGACCTTCGCATCCCGGGTCAACACCTCGTTCAGCCCTTTGGCGATCTGCTCGATCCCTCTCGCAGTCCCTTCCCCCACATGGGAGCCAGGGTGCAGAACGAGGATCTGGCTCCGAAGCGCCCGGGTCCGCTCCATCTCTTTAGCCAAAAATTCTACCGCCAGCTGGAAGGTCTCCGGCTTAACCGAATTCCCGAGATTTATAATATATGGCGCATGGATGACAATCTCCTCAATGCCATGGTCCGCCATATAGTCCCAACCCGCCTCGATATTGAGATCCTGAATCTCTTTTCGGCGCGTGTTCTGCGGCGCTCCTGTGTAGATCATAAAGGTGTTCGCTCCATAGGAGACCGCTTCCTTTGCCGACCCCAACAACATATCCCGGCCGCTCATCCCCACATGGGAGCCAAGTAAAATATGGTTTGCTTCCATCGATTTCCTCATCCTTTCCCGTTTTATGATCGCATCAGCGTAATCACGGAGAGATCTGGAAAATTTGCAATTCTGAATCCAAGTCCTCCATTGCCAAGCCCCCGGTTCACCACCATCTGCCTCTGGCCCAGCGCATACAAACCGCCGCTGTACTCGGGAAAGATGTCTTTTTCCGGAGAGAAGAGTCCTCCCACAAAGGGGATCCGAATCATGCCCCCGTGAATGTGGCCTGCGAGAGTCAAATCGGCGCCCCAGGCGGCATACGCGGAAAAATATAGCGGATTGTGGGTGAGCAACAGGGTAAAATGGGATGTATTGGCGGGTCCCAGAATTTGCAGCATCGTTTTTTCCGTAAACATGATATCCTGTGTGTACTCCGCCGTCACATCCTTGTAGTACCGCGGATTAAACCACATCCCGTACAGGTCGATCACATCGCCACCGCGAGACAATTCCACGGAGGTATTGTCCAGCACGGTGATACCCATGGCCGTAAGCCTGTGCAGCAACTCTTCCCGCTTGCTCTCTTTTAAAATTTGTTCATGGTTTCCAACAATATAGTATGTTTCATACTGGGCGCTGACTTGCTCTGCAAACGTTAAAAAAGTTTGAAAATCAGAATCGTACGAATTTACCATATCACCTGTCATGACGACGATATCCGGGCGCTGCTGTTGTATCTGACGTATGAGGTAACTGCCAAATTTCTTGCTGTGCAGATCTGACACTTGTACAATCCGGAATCCGGAGAAGGACGCTGGCAGCTTGGTACTTGCGACGGTATACTCGGTGACGACAATTAGCGTATTGCTCGCCACAATGGAAATGCACAGCACTATAACGGAGACTAAAAAAATCGTCAATCCAATTCGTTTCTTCTTACCTTTTCTCATGTAATCTTGTGCTCACCTTTTCTGCCGGTTTCTAGTTTTTTCTAATTGTACCACAGTCATAGGGCAAAAGCAATGGAAAAGCTCAGATGCCGGAAGCCGGCCATCTGAGCTTGTGGATCAATCATCGAGATAAAAATGACACGGATACGTCATGTAATCCGCATAGGGCATCTTCTCCACCGTATAAAATCCAGGGGGAGAGACCAACACACTGGGAATCCGATT
>JAHZBS010000190.1 GCA_019423265.1 Clostridiales bacterium | reverse complement strand
TTTATTTGTCACGCTTTCTCAACCTGATTACACAGAAAGGCATTGAATACTGGGATGTCTGCCAGACAGGGGGCTACCTGGAGGTCAGTTTTGCGGCGAAGGCCTTTAAAGATGTGGCCTACTGCGCCAAAAAATCGGGAAACCGCATCAAGGTGCTGGACAAAAGAGGAGTTCCCTTTCTCATGTTCCGGTATCGAAAGCGAAAACTATTTTGTATTGGCGTTCTTGCAGCCCTGGCCATCATCATGGTCCTCTCCAATTTCCTCTGGACGATTACCATCGATGGAAATACAACTCTGACCAAACTGGAAGTTCTGGAAAGGCTGGAGTCCTTTGGGGTCCGGGAGGGCATGTGGAAATGGTCCTTAAACTGTTATCAGGTAAAGGAGAAGATGCTGACGAAGTACTCCGACCTGGGCTGGCTCTCGCTGACCATCCGGGGAAGCACATTGGAGGTGCGGCTGTCGGAATCGGTGGAGACGCCGGACATGGTCCAGAAGGGAGAGCCGAAGGACCTGGTGTCGGATCGGACTTGCATCATCTATAGCATCGTGACAAGAAGCGGAGTTCCCAAAGTCAAAAAGGGAGACGTGGTACAGGAGGGCGATCTACTGATTGCAGGGACCCAGGAGATTTTGGGCGATGACGGATCGGTGACGGCATACGACTATGTGGAAGCGGACGGGGACGTGCTGGGAAAATGTCAGTACGAGCTGGAGAGCTCAGTGGCGAGGGATTACATTCAGCGGCAGTATTATGACAAAGAGAAAACAGGTCTTTACATAGCGTCGAACTCAAAGAGAACCATGATCTTTAAGCCCATAAAAAATTACACCTACTATGACACGGTGGAGGAAGAGCTCTTCGCCGGAGCGTCGGACTTTCTCTCGAAGCTCCCCTTTGTGCCTGATTTTTCCATTTGGAAGCGGACGTACCTTGGGTATGAACCGAGCCGCGCCCAGTATTCCGACGAGGAGATGCAGAGCATTCTGGAAGAAGATTTGGCGAGACAGGAGGCCGCGCTGCTGAATAACAAGGATTCTGTCATTCTGGACCGGCAGGTGGAGATGGCTCCCACCCAGGAGGGGATGCGGGGGGTACTGCACCTGACGGTCATGGAAAGAATCGGAAAGGAACAGCCCATTGAGAAGCTGCCGGATCCGGTCCCGCCCCAGGACGAGTCAAGCCAACCGTGACCTGAGCCGCTAAGTATGGTTGTCCATTAATTGACGGCTGACTAAAAAGTACGCATTTTCAGAAAATTGCCGAAAGTGCGTACTTTTTATCGTTCTTCACGCGCCTTTGATTTGCTGGCAATAGCGCATTGGAATTTTATTACATGTTAAGAAAAAATAATAAATTTCTTGCAAGTTGCTCTTTAGAATTTTCGGAGGATATGCTACAATAGAAAAAGAGTGTCCAGAAATACAGCTAAACTGATTGAAACCATGAGAATTCGTTAATCATAGAGAGAAAGAGGGAAGAAAATGGGGCGTCATTCACAATTTTGAAAAGGCAAGGATCGCAGCGGATAGCTATTTGTGCGGGAGCGTCACAGATAGTGTTGACGGCAGACGTTGCCCTGCCGCTAACGCTCCGGAATGGAGGATTCGATGGAGAATGAACAATATATCAAAATTCCAGGGGATTATGTGGGAAATGTCTTCGGAAATTTTGATGAGAATATAAAAACCTTAGAGAAAAAATTGGCTGTTAGCGTCATCAATCGCGGCGACGACGTAATCGTGACAGGCGAGGCAGAGGCGGTTGATAAGGCGTCGGAAGTGCTGCATAAGCTGACGGAGATCGCGGCCAGCGGGGAAGTGATCACCCTGCAACATGTGAACTACCTAACGTCCCTGTCGGACGAAGAGGCGAAGATCGATGTGACAGAGCTCATGAGCGACGTCGTGTGCTTCACAAAGCAGGGAAAGCCCATCCGTCCCAAAACACTTGGTCAAAAGCGGTATGTGGATCTCATCCGGAAGAACATGCTCACCTTCGGCGTTGGCCCTGCCGGTACAGGAAAGACGTACTTAGCCATGGCCATGGCGATACAAGCCTTCAAGAGCGGGGAGATTAACCGCATTATTCTGACGCGCCCGGCCATCGAGGCGGGGGAGCGCCTAGGGTTTCTGCCCGGGGATTTGCAGAGCAAAATCGATCCCTATCTCCGGCCTCTATACGATGCTCTGTATGAGATCATGGGCGCGGAGAGTTTTGCTAAGAATATGGAGAGGGGAGCCATTGAGGTAGCCCCCCTGGCCTACATGCGAGGACGCACCCTTGACAATTCCTTTATCGTGCTGGATGAGGCGCAGAATACAACCCAGGCGCAGATGAAGATGTTTTTGACCCGCCTCGGATTTAATTCCAAAGCGGTCATTACAGGGGATCTGACCCAGATTGATCTGCCGGATGGTCAAAAGTCCGGCTTAAAGCAAGCGGTCCACATCCTTCGGGATGTGGAGGGAATCGGAATTACCCGTCTCAACAACAAAGATGTCGTCCGGCATCCACTTGTCCAGCGGATCGTGGAAGCCTATGAAAAATATGACACACAGGCGAAGGAAGCGGTTGCCAGCGCGATTCCTTCGGAGAGGAGGAAGCGATGACGCTGTTCGTAAATTGGGAAAACGACGAGAACGCGGAGGATCAGCCTCTATGGGAATCGCGGTTTCAGGAGGCTGTCCAGGCGGTTCTCAGGGAGGAAGGACTTCTGGATCTTCCTGTGGAAGTAAGCCTGAGCGTCGTTGGACGGGAGGAGATCCACCGCTTGAATCGTGAGTTCCGGCGGGTTGACCGCCCGACAGATGTTTTATCCTTTCCGCTCCTTGATTTTCAGTCCGGCCCGGTCCGGGATGCCGTGGAAAACGGTGAAGTCAATCCGGAGAGCCGGGAGGTCTGTCTCGGAGATATCGTTATATGTCAGGAGATTGCGGAGGAACAGGCGAGAGAGTATGAGCACAGCCTGCTTAGAGAGATGAGTTTTTTGACGATCCACAGTATGCTTCATCTGCTGGGATATGATCATATGGAGCCGGAAGAGGAAGCCGAGATGTGCCGAAAACAGGAGATGATTTTACAGTCCTTGGGGATCGGCCGTGAATAATGGAGGTAGCGCCATGAAGCGAAATGTATTGTGCAGCGCCGTTACCCTGCTGCTGACCGTGTGTGTTGTTGTGGGAGGCTGTCAGTCCCGCCAGGAATCATCGGAGGATACGGCAGCTTCGACTGCGCAGGACAGCGTGGAGAGCCCGGCGCCGGAGGAATCTAGCGATATACTGCCCGAGTCAGAGCCGGAACCGGATTCATTCGAGGACGAGAGCAGCGAGGTGGAGCCGGCCATACCGGAGGGCTATGTGTACAGCCAGTATACGGGCCTACCGGTTCCGGAGGAGATAGCTGGCCGGAAGGCTGTGGCCATCTCCATCAACAATCACCGCAAAGCCTCGCCCCAGAGCGGCTTAGTGTACGCAGATATCATATACGAGGCGCCCGTGGAGGGGAATATGACCCGTTTTGTCGCGGTCTTCCAGGATTATGAGCAGGTGGAAAAGATCGGTCCCGTCCGCAGCGCCAGGCGCTATTTCATTGATTTCGCCTTGGATCAGAGCGCGGTGCTGATTCATTTCGGGGAGGACACCAGCATCTCGAAGGTGTACGATCAGGTGGGCTGCCCCCACATCAATGGCATCTCATCCCTAGAAGAGGTGATGACTTGGCGCAGCAAGGACCGGAAAGCACCGCATAATGTGTACACCAGCGGGGAGCGGCTGCTGAACGCCATGGAAAAGGCGAAGATCACCGCGGATCTTGAATCGGAGATCGAGCCGGTGTTTTCCTTCCGCAAAGAGGAGGAGACGCCTTCCGGCGGAGATCCGGTGCAGCATGTGGCCATCCCGTATCTTGTGTACAAGGATTACAATCAGACGGCGGAATTTTTCTATGAGGCGGAGACAAAATCCTACGGCAGAGTTCAGTTTGACGAGCCGCAGACGGACTTGGAGACGGGAGAGCAGCTAAAGTTCAAAAATGTCCTGATTCAGATAGCCGACGTCCATGAGAGGGGCGATGAGGCCGGGCACAAGGATATGGTATCCATCGGTGAGGGACAGGGATACTATCTGACCAATGGCATTTGCCAACCGGTCACGTGGAAAAAGGCGGATCAACAGTCGCCAACTCACTGGTATGATGAGGATGGCGAGGAATTATTGCTCAACCCGGGGAAAACCTGGATCAATGTCGTATCGCTTAGTCAGAAGATAACCTTGGAGTGATAAGCGTGGAGAACGAAGAATTAATAGCGGCCGCCCGCGCCGCCATGGAGCGCTCGTACAGCCCATATTCGGGATTTCGAGTGGGAGCCGCCGCTTTGGCCCAGTCTGGTCGAGTCTATTCGGGCTGCAATGTGGAGAACGCTTCCTATGGGGCTACAATCTGCGCGGAGCGCAACGCGATTTTTTCCGGCATTGCACAGGGAGAGCGCCAGTTCATCAAGCTGGCGGTGGTGAGTTCCGGCGACGGCTACCCTTGGCCCTGTGGAATCTGTAGACAGGTGATGCTGGAGTTTATGCCGCCTGAGGGCAGTATACTTTTGGAGGATAGAGGCAACATTCTGGAGTTGAAGCTCGAAGAGTTAATGCCCTATGGATTTACGAAAGAAGCTATGTCCCTCGACTGAGGGGACGTGAGAGAGAAAGTAGGAATGGTATGAGCAGTAGTGCGAAGGATTTGGCGAAGCAGGGC
>JAHZBS010000019.1 GCA_019423265.1 Clostridiales bacterium | reverse complement strand
TTGATCTCCTCTTTGCCCTGGATGCAAGCGCATACATTGCGGTAGTAATCCCGGATGTCGCTGTGAACGGTGGGAAGGTCTTCGGTCACGATGGTGTCTTCCCGGCGCGGGGCCATGGTCTTGGTCAGCCCGGCGGCCGTCTTGACCGGCACCACATCCTTTTCGTCCCAGTTTTTCGCCCGGACGATCTTTCCGTGGAGCTCCCAATCTTCAATGACGGCTGTGCCATCCTGTCCCAGCATATACCAGCGGGGCAGATTGATGAAGTTGCTCGTGCCAACTTCCAACAGGGCTTCCAGACCGCTCTCAAAGGTTAGAACCGCCGTAAACCCGTCGTCCACAATTTCATTGGTAACGTGGGTCAAGGTGGCGTACACCGACTTGATCTTCTCCGGGATCATCATGCAGATCTGGTCTAGGATATGGACGCCCCAGTCCAAGACCATTCCGCCGCCGTGCTCCTTCTCCCCCCGCCAGTCTCCCGGAATCCCTCTGGATCCGTGTACTCTCGACTCAATGCGGAACACATGGCCCAACAGATGCTCCTCGTAGATCTTTTTGATGGTCAGATAGTCTTCATCCCACCGGCGATTTTGATGCACAACAAAAAGTTTTCCCGCTTCCTTGGAAGCATCGATCATTTCCTGCAAGTCGCGGCTGCCGAGAGTGACAGGCTTTTCGCAGACGACGTTCTTGCCCGCCCGCAGTACACGGGTGACGACCTCTTTGTGTACGTCGTTGGGGGTGGAGCACAGTACGATATCCACCTCGGGATCCGCCAGCAGCTCTTCGAAGCTGGCGTACGGGGTGATGCCATGCTGCCTTGCAAACTCCTGCCGCTCTTCTCTGATGTCAAAACTGCCGCAGACTTCCAGACAATCAATCCCCTGAATCAATTCTCTGTGCCAATTTCCCATGCCGCCTAGTCCGACAATGGCCAGCTGAAACTTGTTATTCTTCATTGCTATACCCTCTCTTTCTACTTAATTGACGGAATCGCGGATGATGATCTCATGGGATAAAATCTGGTTGGATACATCTGTGGTTCCGTTAATTTTCTGAATTAATAGGTCCATGGCCGTAAATCCCATGGTATACTTTGGCTGCGCTACCGTTGTGATGGATGGGATATACATTTCTGAAACCGCTGTGTTGTCAAACCCTATCACCGAAATGTCCCTGGGTACCTGCACGCCGTGATTGTTCAACTCTTTCATCGCCCCGATGGCGGTACTGTCAGAAAAGGCAAATATGGCGTCGGGCAGCTCCGGCTGTTCCCGCAGGAGCCTGCTTGCCGCCCGGACTCCCGCCTTAAAGGTTAGGCCTTCTGAATAGATCAGTGTCTCATCGACGGGGATCCCCGCCTCCTGTAAGGCTTTCCGGTATCCTCGCTCCCGCAGGACCGACGAGTATGTATACGTCCCTCCGCCAAACAGCGCAATCCGCCTCTTGCCGCGGTCAAGTAAAAATCGAACCGCATCCTCTCCTGCTTTTTCATCGTCGATGCTCACACAGGTCAGGCGCGGGTCCTGCACCGGCTCACAGGCGCAGATAACAGGAAATCGCTTGCTCAATGTGACGATCGCTTCATCGCGGAGCTCGTGGGTCGTCAAAATCATGCCGTCAACGGCCCGTGTCTGAAGCATATGCACATAGCTCTCCATTGATTCCTGGTTCCCCCGCGTTGTACAGATCATGACAGCGTATTTTTCCTCCTGCGCCCGCTCCTCTATCCCCCGGACGACTCTTGAAAAAAACTGATTGGATATGGTATTGAGCACGACTAAAATTCGCTTCGTCTCCATCATCCGCAGATTGCGCCCTAGGAAATTAGGACTGTACTGGAGTTCGTCAATGGCGTTTAACACTTGCTGCCGGGTTCGCTCCTTCACTGCGTCCGGGGTGTTCAGCACGCGGGATACCGTTGCAACCGACACCCCCGCCCTCTCTGCTACGTCCTTGATCGTCGCCATAGAAGCCTCCCTCCTGTAAACGTTTACACCTAACGGCTTTACTATACTACACCTTCTTAAAAAATGCAAGTATTTTCTCACCGGACTTCGGCAAAATTTTCCTGCCAAAACTCCACCGTAGGAGGCGCTGCACATGCGCTATCGCAAACTTGGCCGCTCTGATCTCTGCGTCAGGAAAATCGGCTGGCGTGAAATCTGCGGCCAAGTGACCGCTGCCTATGAATTGATGCCCACTCCGTGTGCTGGTTAGGATGGTGATGAGGCCGCCGGGAGCGGCAGGCCAGGGATTCTATGGTCCCTCCTTTACAAAATTCTGCCAAATCTCCTATGCAGTTCTCTACGCCCCTCCCCATATGAGAAAACGGCGCTGTGTCGGGGATTTCCTCGCCACAGCGCCGTCATTTTTGATCTCGTTGAATGCGATCTACTTCTCCTGGGTTGTCTTTTCCAATCTCCGCTCCCGCTTCATAAAGAACAGCAGCAACCCCACCACCAGGACAATACCGATGAGCAAGCCGATCCACCCGTTCCCGCTAAATCCGGCGACGATATAGCTGACGAAGCAGCAAGCCGCCACCATGAGCGCATAGGGCATCTGTGTTGACACATGCTCCAGGTGATTGCAGCCGGCCCCGGTGGAGGCCAAAATCGTCGTATCGGAGATAGGCGACACGTGATCCCCGCAGACAGCGCCTGCCAGCACGGCCGATACCGTCAGGACCAGCAGCGTGTCCAGCTGATCGCCAAAGATGGCGAGGACAATGGGAATCAGAATGCCAAAGGTTCCCCAGGATGTGCCAGTGGCAAAGGCCAGCCCCAGCGCTGTCACAAAGAAAATGGCCGGGAGAACGCCGTGGGCAATCTGGCTATCCATGACGAGCTCCCGCACAAATCCCCCGGCGTTGAGGTAGTCTGCACTGCATACGCCGCTCAGCGTCCACGCCAGCGAAAGTATGGTGATTGCCGGAACCATAGCCTTAAATCCCTCGATGATGCTGTCTGTAAATTCCTTGTAGGTCACAATCTTGCGGGGAAGGTATAGAAGAAACGTCACGATGAGTGTAAAGAAGGATCCCAACACGAGGGAGAGGGAGGAGTCGCAATTGGCAAAGGCATCTTTCACCGAAGCGCCATCCAAAATCCCCCCGGTATACAGCATTGCCGAGATACACAGCACGATCAGCACTGCGATGGGGACAATGAGATCCAGGACCTTTCCGCGGCGCTGTTGCTCCTGCTCCACAGGCGCGACGGCCTCCTTCGCCTCACTCTGATGGCGCAGCTCATATTTCTTCATGGCGCCGAAATCCAGATTCGTGGCGATCAGGATCACGATCATCAGAATCGTCAACAGCGCGTAGAAGTTGAACGGGATCGTCCGCAAAAATAGATTGAAACCATCAATGCTGCTGCCCTCCGGCAGGGACGATCCCACCGCGGCAGCCCAGCTGGAAATCGGGGCGATGATGCAGATCGGCGCGGCCGTCGCATCGATTATGTACGCAAGCTTGGCCCTGGATATCTTATACTTATCGGTCACCGGTTGCATAACCGTACCCACCGTCAGGCAATTGAAATAATCGTCAACAAAGATTAAAACGCCTAATGCGGAGGTGGCGCCCAGGGCTCCCCTCTTGGAGCGAATGGATTTGGAAGCCCAATTTCCATAAGCCCGGGAAGCCCCGGATTTGGACATCAGCGCCACCAGCATCCCTAAGAAAATCAAAAACAAAATAATGTTTGCATTGTCACCGATCTTACTCCCCATGATGCCAAACGCCGTCTCCACAGCTGTCACAGGATTGAATCCAGTAAAGAATAAAGCGCCGGTCAAAATTCCGATGAGCAGGGAGATATACACCTCCTTGGTGATCAGCGCCAGCACAATCGCTGCGATTGGCGGCACCAGCGCCCAAAAGGTCCCTTCCATACAATAACATCCTCCTTCAACTTTTTACTTACAGAACCATATATCTTCCCTATTATACTGTAGATAGCCGGCAAATTCAATTCCATTTGCTATTTTCCTACAAGCGAACCACATTTTCATGGAAAATGTCTATATTTATGCCCGAAAATTTGACAGATTCAGCGGTCAACTTGCGCTTTTCTATAAAACGGGCTTCTTTCGATGATAGTAGAAGAGATACTGCTGCATCAGCCCTGCGCACCCCGCATAGCGCGCAAAAGGGAATCCATCCGGGTAGTAGAGCGCTACCACCTGTTTCATATGGGTATCCATGGGAAACGAATCCATCCGATGCAGGCCGTACAGACAGATACAATCAGCCACCTTGGGACCGATCCCCTTTCGCTCCAAGAGCGTCTGCCTGGCTTCATCTGTCCCCATTGAGCGCAGCCTCTCTAACTCCATGGGATGTGTCGCATAATATTCTGCCGTATGGCGGACATACTCCGCCCTGTACCCCAATCCAAGGTCTCGCAGGGTCCCATTCTCAAGCGCCGCTATCTCCTGGGGTTCTGGGAACCGGCCTTGCGTCAGGGCGCAGAGTTCGCGGAGCGACGCCCGGATTCTGGGAATATTATTATTTTGGCTGATGAGAAAACTGACGAGGATCTCCCACAGATCCTGCCGCAAAATCCGCATTCCCTTCCCATACTCCGCCGCTCTGCACAGATATGTATCCTCCGGATCGATCCGGGCTCTCCACCCTTCATAATCCGTATCCACATCAAAATAGGAGCGCCAAAATGTAGTAAACTCCCACTCATCGCAGGATATGTCTATACCTGTTTCTACTTGGCGCGCCTGTACACAGCGCCCTGAGGATGGAATTACATACAGCCCCGGCTCGATTCTGCGCCATCGAAAGCACTGGCCAGACTCATAGATCTGATCAAGATCCAGAGATTCTATCTGTATCCGCATCGTTCCGCTCCTTTCCTTCGCCTTGGCCGAATTGGACATTCCCTTGTCGAATGCCGGTCAAGTAGGCCATCATCGCCGCATCCTCCTGCCGGTTGTACCCATAGCCGAATACCACCGCGACCGCCTGCGCCAGCAGGCGAAAAAGCTCACACGCTGCAAAAATTGCCGCCCACACATGCTCATACTCGCTGTCGGAGTATGTCTCTGCATAGAGCGCGTAGATGTCGGGCGCTAGATAGCGTTTATAATATTTTCCCATTTTCCCGGCGGAAACCGCAAAATCTGTTTGGATCCCGATATACCACTCAACCATTTGGTTGAGCATATCCCGCACACAGCGGTTGAACATTTCCATGACGTAGGGCAGCTCATCTCTGGCAATGCCCTTGCCCACGTTGTTTAGGCACCACCAAAATTCATTACAGCAATCCTGAAATATCTTCTGCGACGGCGGCTTGATGTGCCAAATCGCGTCGCTGGGCGCAGGCAGCGGCGGCAGTGCGCCGTCCTTGTCCAACAGGATCACCGCTGGCTCTCCCGTATGGGTAAACGGCCGAAATTCAAAATTTAGATCGATCCGATTTCCATCCTCAAAGAGCATCAGATAGGTGAAATGCCCGTCTCCATCGGGGGGCAGCGAGGGATGGGTCATGATTTCCGGCATCTGCAACACCGCCGGTTTGCCGAAATGTTCTTCAATCCAGTCAAGATTGTGGTAAAAAGGCGTCACATCCTTCACGAAATACGTGATATCATAGTCCTGATAGGCATCCCTCGGCGCGCTAGGGTTTGCCCGCGATCCGGTTAACAGGACCGCCCGGATTCGCTTGTCATTCTTCGCTACATTCAAAATCAGTTCCAACATTTCTTCTTCGCTTCGCATCCGCCGAAACCTCCTCGCAAACTAACTTCTCCCCCATTATACCGCCAATCCCCCGGCAAAGCAATGCCAGCGGCTTCTTTTAAAAATATTGTGGATTTGATTATTCTTCACCCGCGCCTACCAATCGAGTCATTTTACGGCCAAAAAAGTTATAGTCATAGATTTTTTCAAAACCAGACTTTATAATAAACCTGCTAACGGGCGCATTGCGCTATTATGAAATTTTAATTATGAAAAGGATGGAAACAGTATGAAATCAAGACGATTCCTATCTTTACTGCTCTGTCTGTGCATGGCGTTGACGTTGTTGCCGACAGTTGCCCTGGCTGCGGATTCCGAAGGCGAATTCAAGGAAGAAAACGGAGCCACGTATTACTACCAGCCCTTGGGGTTTACGCTCACGGACACATACGGCAACGTATGGGACGATTATTCCCTGAAATATAAACTGGATGACACGGCGCAGACGGCGACGCTTACAGCTGTATCCGGCCCCACCCACCTTCTCTCGGGCGAGGAAACGCTGCGCGTTCTGGATAAAATCACCTATCAGGACACGGAATACACAGTCACTACAATCGGTGAAAAAGCGTTTTACTATTGCAGTAAAGTAAAGGCCATCCTCCTCCCGGAAACCATTACGGAAATCCAGCAGCAGGCTTTTGACCACTGTGAGAATGCCGAAACCATCAACATCCCGCAGAGCGTGACCTCCATTGGCTTCGGTGCGTTCAATTCGTGTACCAAGCTGAAGGAAATCCGTATTCCCGACGGCATTACCGAAATATCGAGTTCGGCTTTCCAGGGGTGCTGGGCGGTCAGCTCTTTGACGATTCCCGGCAGCGTTACGACCATTGGAGAGTCAGCATTTTCCAATCTTGGGGTGAGCGTCAGCGAACCTAAGGATTTGGTGATTCCAAATACCGTAACCTATCTTGGAACAAATGCATTCCGGAGCGCGAATATCCGCTCGGTAGTCTTTCCAGCCGGAAGAACGGAAACGCTGACACTTAACGATCCTTTCCCTGCGTGCTCCAACCTGGAGCGTATCGAGATTCTGACGGATCTGATCACCATGAAGGCATCTGATTTTCGTGGATGCGCTTCCACGGCAGTCGTCCTGCATCCTTTGAGTGTCACGCAGCCAGCTCAGGTGCCGACCAGGATCATATACCTTTTTAATGAGGATGGCGAAACCGTGACGATCCGAAATGTGCTGGGAACGGCGCTGGAACAGACTCCGGCGAAGATAGGCGACTGGTATGTTTCGGCAATTCTCGATACGGCTAAAGCCTATCAGTCGGAAGGCAAGCACGTCTGTTATTTTGGGGAAAACAACGCGCTGAAATACTGCACAATCTGCGGAGCGGAGAATGAAAACCACACTCACGACTGGACGGGAGACTGGCTGACGAATAAAGTTAATCACTGGCACGAGTGTACCTGCGGCGAAAAGGCCGATCAGGCAGCTCATACCTTTACCTGGGTTGTAGAATCGGAAACTGCCGTTTCGGAGACCGGGCATGAGGAGTGCGACATCTGCGGTTACGGTAAAACATCTGAAAAGCGTCCGACAACGGCGCCCACCCAACCGACATATGACGACTTGAGCAACGGGGATTCCGATCACACGGCCATCCATGTGATCCTTCAATGCGCAGAGGCCGATGCTGCCTGTTATGAACTGGAACTGAAGCTGCTCGAAAATGGAGACGGGGTAAACAGCTATTCCCTGAGCGAAGTCACTTGGGATTCGGCAACACAGAGATGGTATTGCGACGTCACCATACACAGTGAGGACTATATTGAGAAATACAGCAAAAGCAAAAACGGACGATGGACGCTGCACGAACTGGCGGAGAACGAAACTGCAACCAAGACCATACGGTTTTGGTACAAGGAGGAGTTTGCGGCGAAGGGCGTAAATCCGTGGAGAACGGAGGGTGATTACTATGATCCCAACGGCCTTCCAGAAAGAAAAGTAGTGTTTCAGCTCGTCCATACAGAGATTCCGCGCACCATCATCTGCAAAGCCGTGAACATCACGAAAAGTTCTGTAGAGCTTTCCGCAGACGTCAGCCAGTTGGCAACCGAATGGGAAATTATTTACTATGCCATGAGCGATACGCCGGATGCTGTTCCGGCTGACACGGAATTTTCGTTCTTTTCCAGCTTTGAAGATCTGAAGCCGGACACCACGTATTACTTTTGGGCAAAGGTAAAGCAGAATGATCCAACAGGGCTTTTAGAGGCCGTCAGCCAGCCGATATCCGTTACAACCTCTCATGATTGGGATACGGCCTGGAGCGGCGACGATACCCACCACTGGCATGCATGCACTGCCGAAGGATGTACCCTCACGGATAATAGCCAAAAGCTCGGCTACGGAGTACACACAGGCGGTACGGCGACTTGCCATACCAAAGCGGTCTGCGGCGAATGCGGAAAAGAATACGGCGCATTTGACGCGGATAACCATGAGGGCGATACAGAAGTATGGGATATAAAAGCTGCAACCTGTACGGAAGACGGTTATACCGGAGACACCTACTGTCTCGGATGCGGAGAAAAGATAGCGGATGGCAGCGTCATCCCGGCCACTGGCCACACGCTGACACACCATGAACGAATAGAAGCAACCTGCACCACGGCTGGCAGTGTGGAATATTGGAGCTGCACGGCTTGCGGCAAAAACTTCTCCGATATAAACGGCACAGATGAAATCACCGATACCGTCATTCCGAAGATTGATCACATTTACGCCAGCGAATGGAAATCAGACGATACAAATCATTGGCATGAATGCGTCTGCGGCGCTAAGGCTGACGAATCCACCCATCGCTTCAAATGGGTAATCGACAAGGAAGCTACGGAAACCGAGAATGGTTCCAAACACGAAGAATGCCAAGACTGCGGGTATAAGAAAAAGGCGGTTGAAATCCCGGCATCGGGAGGCGGCGGCGCCCAACCCTCAGAGCCGCCCAAGCCGGTTGAGCCAGACAAGCCGGTTGAGCCAGACAAGCCGACGAATCCAGACACACCGCAGACAGGCGATACAGGCAATCTGCTTCTTTGGTTCCTGATGCTGATTCTTGCGGGATCCGGTTTGACAGGCACCGTACTCTATAGACGGAAAAAGAACCGCAACCTATAAATACTGCATTTATGTGAATATATTCATCATTTCAGCCCTACTATCCCTTAAATTTTCCCTTGTGAGAAATTTTAAGGGATATTTTTTCTGTCGGCTTACGCTAAAATAAGCTCAAAAATTAGTCAAATGTGTCGACTATACTATAAATATGTGGTATACTATTGCCATCTAAAATGGAGGTAACAAGATGTTTATACGAGCATTATCGAGTACAGCAGCGTAATGGAAACAGAGACATCTTTCCTTTCTTTTCAGACGGCTTGGGAATATGGATTCAAGCTGGCTGAAAACAGGAGGTGCGAGAGCCTGCCATTTATACGGCAATCATTACAGCAATTGCCGCTGAAGCTTCTCGAAACTCAGCAATACGCAGATGAGATTCTGCGTTTAAGGAAGAAATAACTGTGCCAACACTCGATTGGATAGGAAAAGATAAAGTTATCAATCATCACTTGGATGTCCCTTATCGTGTTTTGGAGCGCCAATATAGTTATGATGAGACAGGGCAGCATACTGAAAATAACGGCAGTGAAAATATGATTATCCACGGCGATAATCTCTCTGCGCTTAAATCGTTGTTGCCGCAGTATGAAGGACGAATAAAGTGTATCTATATCGATCCGCCGTACAATACAGCAAAAAGTTCCGAAAAAAACAAGGCGTGGGTATATTCTGATAATGTTGACGACCCGAGAATCAAAAATTGGCTACACACTGTTGTTGGCGATGAGGGCGAGGATTTAACACGACATGACAAATGGTTATGTATGATGTATCCCCGTTTAAGATTACTGTATAAACTTTTGGCCGATGATGGCATTATGTTCGTTAGCATCGATGACAATGAATGCCATAATTTGCGATTTATTTGCGATGAAATATTTGGAAAGAAAAGTTTTATTGCTCAATTCGTTTGGCGTTCGGACGGAAATTTTGATAATCAAGCAAAAATCAAAAATTGCCACGAGTACATTCTTTGCTACATTAAAAAACCTGACTTACTTGGTTTGCCAAATGGCATTGATCCAAGCGCATCGGAAAATAGCAAGGTGTTCAAAAAAGAGATACGAAATACAGTTGTGAAAAATGGTCCTAAGAATCCAATGTCAACGATACTTCTTCCTAAGGGGTTTCCGTGTGCCATAGATGCGCTCACAATTGAAAAACGTAGTAACACTTTTCCGCACTATCACCAAACAGCGATAATATCCAATGGCGTTTTACAGAATGAAGTCGAAGTTGAAAGCGGTTGGTCATCAAAAAATATTCTTTTGGAATTCATCCGCAATGGTTTTAAACCTGTCAAGGATACTAAAGGACAAATGACTGTTTTTGAAATCACAAAAACCGGTGCAATAGAGATGGTCAAGCCTAGAACAACCGTTAGCCATGTGCTTTCCGTGTTATCTAATTTGGGAAGCACACAAAATATGAGTTCTGATTTAGCATTGATGGGCATAAAATTCGATTTTCCGAAACCCACAGCATTAATCCAATATCTATTAGGCTTTTACTGTGAAGAAGACTCTATTGTATTAGATTCTTTTGCTGGCTCTGGCACAACCGGTCATGCGATTCTAAACATGAACAAAGAAAGCGGTAACAGAAAATTCATTCTCATCGAGATGATGGATTACGCAGACAGCATAACCGCCGAGCGCATAAAAAGAGTAATGTCGGGCTACGGAGAAGGAAAAAGTAAAGTAGCTGGCACTGGCGGCAATTTCAGTTACTACGAACTTGGTGAGCCTCTTATGAACGGTGACGAATTGAACGAAGACGTGGGGATCGATAAAATCCGTGAATATGTGTATTTCACCGAGACAAAATCCCGACTGTCCTCTCCCAAAAAGGATGAACCCTATTATTTGGGCACACATATTGCCACCGCATATTACTTCTACTACGATAGGGAAAGCATCACCGCGCTGAACAGAGAGTTTTTGCACACTGTTAAGACAAAGGCAGACAGTTACGTTATCTATGCGGATCTTTGCACTTTATCCGATGCAGAACTTGAGAAGTATCATATTACGTTTAAGAAAATTCCGCGTGATATCACAAAGCTGTAAGGAGGCGGAAATATGGAATTAAAGAACTATCAAAAAGGCGTCATGCGCAATCTGTCTTCCTATATGGATTGTATAAACAATACCGCTGATCTCTTTGCCGCTTGGAAAGAATACTGGCACCGCCAAGATATTGGCGTAGGTTTTGACGGCGTTCCAACCTATACCAACACAATTAAAGGTGTACCGCACATATGTATGAAGGTGCCTACCGGTGGCGGTAAGACATTTATGGCGTGTGCCGCGGTTAAGCATATCCTTGATGAAATGCCGAAGGACAAGCACAAGGTGGTCGTATGGCTGGTGCCTTCAGATCCGATTTTGAATCAGACGATCAAGACTTTTTCCGATATCAATCACCCGTATCGTCAGAAATTGGAAGCAGATTTTGCCGGACGAGTAGGTGTATATACAAAAGAACAGCTACTTAACGGGCATAGCTTTTCTCCCGATACTGTTCGTGAGATGCTCACCGTTTGTATTTTAAGTTACGGCTCACTGCGTATCGACAGCAAAAAGAAGGATGTCCGCAAGGTGTATCAGGAAAACGGAAATCTTTTGCATTTTGCCGAGTATTTCAACGACAAAGAAATACGATTGGCAGATACCCCGGATACAGCACTTATTCAAGTTTTGCGCCATCTCTCACCGGTGACTATTGTTGACGAAAGCCATAATGCCGGTTCTGAATTAAGTGTTGAAATGCTGAACAGGCTCAATCCTTCCTTTGTGTTGGATCTGACTGCGACTCCGCGAAAAAACAGCAACATTCTTTGCTATGTAGATGCGCGAGAACTCAAGAAGGAACATATGGTCAAGCTCCCGGTTGTTGTGTACAACCGTCCATCTCGTCAAAGTGTTATACAGGATGCGATACAACTGCGCGGTAGTATTGAACAGCAGGCAACAGCACAGGAAGCAGCAGGCGGCGAGTATATCCGTCCCATTGTTCTGTTCCAGGCGCAACCAAATATAAAAGGCAAGGAAAACGATACCTACCAAAAGATTAAGCAGACGTTGATCGATATCGGCATACCCGAAGAAGAAATCGCTATCAAAACATCGGAAGTGGATGATATCAGCAACGTAGATTTGATGAGCAAAGACTGCAAAATCAGATATATTATCACAGTCAATGCACTCAAGGAAGGTTGGGACTGTCCCTTTGCATACATTTTGGCTTCTCTTGCGAATAAGACATCTACTGTTGATGTTGAGCAGATCGTTGGGCGTATTTTGCGTCAGCCCTATGCCAAAACCCATTCCGCATCCTTGCTCAACACCTCTTATGTATTGACTTGTTCCAATGATTTTAGAAACACTCTGGAAAACATTGTATCAGGTCTTAACAAAGCCGGATTTAGCCGCAGGGATTACAGAGTTGGCGAGCTTATCAGGGAAGAACAGCCTACCGTGCCAGAAGTTCCTCAAACTCCGGTTGAACAACTCGAAATGCCTATGACAAATCAGCAAGAGGATGATTTTGGAGACATCTCTGTACCAGAAGTCAGAACTAACATTGAGACAGCCTCTGAAAATCCAAGTGTACAGGTTGCCGATATGATCCAACAGGCAACAGCGCAAACACAGCAATACAATAACGAAGCTGAAAACAATGATAATTTGGGATTTACAGGAGGTGAACTGGGCAATATGCTGAAACAAAACGCTATACAGGATTGCTACAAAGAGTCTGTAGAAGAACTGCGTATTCCTCAGTTCTTCATCCAAACGACACCCGACCTTTTCGGAGATGAATACGAGCTGCTTGAACCGGAGAACCTTTCGGAAGGCTTTACATTAAGTGGACAGGATGCACAGATTAGCTTTGAATTGGCTACAGGCGAAATGTATCGTGTGGATCTGCAAGAACAAGGGGATGCTGTTCCCAAATATAAGAGAGCCTCTAAAGAAGAAAGCGAGTATCTGCGAGATTATTTGGCACAACTTCCTCCCGAGGCAAAGATTAAAAGCTGCACGGCTATGATTTGTAGTCAGATCAACAAAAACAACCGCTATGCAACAAGCGAGATCAACGCCTATGTTCATAGGATCATTGAAAATATGACCGAGGATGAGATTGCTGCGATGGAGACAGCCATCCCTGTATATGCGAAAAAGATTCAGCAGAAGATTGAAGCCTTGGAAGATGCGTACAGGGAACAGCAGTTCTATACATGGCTGGACAGCGGGAAAGTGGTATGCCGTGAAAATTATGTATTCCCGCCGGTAATTACCCCTGCTGATACCACCGATTCTATTCCTTATTCGCTTTACGAAGCAGAAAAAGACGATATGAATAACTTTGAATCGAGAGTTCTGGACTATGTTGTGGGACTTAAGAACATTCAATGGTGGCATCGCATCATTGACCGCAGGGGATTCAGAATCAACGGCTTCATCAATCACTATCCTGATTTTGTTGTCAAAACCAAGTCTGGTAAAATCGTTATAATTGAGACTAAGGGCGATGACCGCGACAATCGCGATAGCAAGAGAAAGCTGAAACTCGGACGCCATTGGGCAGCACAGAGCGGCGGAAACTATCGATACTTTATGGTTTTCGATCACATAAAGCTTGACGGCGCTTATACTGTGGATGGTTTTATAGATGTTATGAAGAATCTGTAATGTATAAGTGGTAGATATTTTCTTGATTTTGGCTATAATAATATTAGATATTAAATCGGCCTCATCTTCTCTTGTATCTGGAAACGACAATCTTTTAGAGAAAAGTGAAGAGAACCAAAAAGAAACGACAATCTTCTATCGAAAATTGTCGTTTCTTCTTGCGAAAGGACTACAAAAAAGATATTTTTGCGTTTTTGGTATATGGATTTGAACTCTTGTATGTTGTTCAAGTGTTGATAGAAATCGCTTTAGAATATTTCACTTTAGCTAAGCTCAATTTCCTCATTGACTTTTTCGTGTATATCAATGCGATTTTGAATATTGATTTTATTAACCAACCAACCATTCAAATGACAGTTTTTAATAAACTCATCAATTCTATTTATGCCGTATATCTCCTTTAAAGTAACAACGACACCAAAACGAAGACCTACACCATCTTTAGGATCTAAGCGATTGTTTGTTTTCACCTCCATGCCCCAATTTTTGTTGTTATATGATTTTTTAGAGCGTTTTTTCTCTGTAGGTTTTTCGCAAATATATTTCACATTATCCCATTTTCTGAATTTTTCTCTTGCCTCACCTTCTAAAATAAAACTTCTTACCCCAGTTTCATCTTCATCTGGGTTTTGTTTGTCATCGTTTATTTCATTTAATGTGCCATCATTTTTTATCCGACCAAAATGCAGATTTAATTCTGTATTAGTGTAATCTACACCTTGTGTTCTATCACAAGTGGGAAAATAACACATAGTTGCCTTTGCAACATAGGGATAACTATCGTCCTTTAATGGTATAGGAAAATGATAGTTATATGTATTCCATTTCTCACTTATATCGGTTACCACAAATTTGATTTCATCGTCTTTAGATTGAACAATGTCCTCAATTTTAATTGGCACTACACCATGACCGTAGAGAGCAACTTCTTCAGGTGTTGGTGTCTCATTCCACGCTCTTGCCGAATCGATAATCATAGCTTTTGCAATTTCCCTGTTGAGACCCAATACATCAATCAAATATGAAAGTTTCCGAGCAATCCAAGGTGCTGCATATGAAGTACCTGCAACATTGGCAGATCCAAGCGGTTCGCATACTTGTATATATTGTTCCTCGCTCCCCCCATAGTAACTAACATCGGGTTTTGCAAAAAAAGAGAGTGCTAATCCTTTTCTTGAGTATTTGGTTGATAATCCACTTTTTGTCACAGCATTAACAACAACACTATTAATAGAATCAGCAGGAGAGCCAATTTTAACAATGTTATTATTCGGCTTATTGGTTCCAGCAACAACGAAGATCACATCGTTTTCATACTGTATTTGATCTAAAATCGCCGCTTCCGCTGAGATGAAATTGTCATTTACCTCCTGATTACTTCCAAGAGATATATTCCAAACTTTAATATCTCTATTCTCTGCAATAATTCTTTTTATTTGCTTTATGATGGTAAATGAAGAGAATTGTGCAGCAGTAGCAACTCCAAAATGACGTACTCTAAATCTTCCACATCCGTCATTTAACCAGGGATTCAATCGGCTTCCATCAACAATGATAGATGACACAGCTGTTCCGTGTTGATAATCTCTCGGTGTTTTAGGTATATTATCATCTACCATATCATGATACTCTACCCATTCATGGAAATACACATTGGTATCAAACAAAGTATCAATGACACCAATTACGGGTTCAATAGTTGGAGAGGGAATATGGACTATGCCTTCATGATAACTATTCATAAAATCTTCTGGAGATAAATCCAAAAAGTTTTCAGTTGCCATTGAAACAAGATACGGAGCTTTCTCATAAAGAATTTTGGCCTGATTTTCGTCTAAGAATACTGTTCGATCATCTAATATGCGACTTGACAAAATATCAATACCAATGTTTTTAAATAGAAGTTGGGTATCCATTTTTGTGTCATATAGTGTAATAATGCTATCTTTAAATTGTTGCGACGCTTTCTCAACCTCAAAATCCTCAATATAGGAAACATCAGCAATAATTTGCCTAAAAGTAGATTTTGACATATGATGAGTTTTCGGTGTAATTTTGTTAAAAAGATTTTTGTTATCAAATATCGCCTTGGTAATCCCATCTTTAAACAGAGAACGAATAATTTCGTTCGCAATAAGCAGTAGATTAATCGTTTCATCAAGGTCGCAAGTGTTTAAGAAATAAGTAATAATATGTTTTGTTTTCTCTTGGTTAAACTTTGCACCGACAATAGCAAAATTAGAGTCCACGCCTTTGAATAGTCCCGCAATTCGATTAGATTTTGCCACTATTTTATTATAATGAACACTTACTAAAACACCATGAAATGGTTTTTGCTCTTGCTCCCAGAATTTTTTAATTTGTTCAAGCTTGGATTCTAATTTTAACAATTGAGCACTGGTAACTATAGATTTACTGTTCATAGCTGCCCCGCCACTACCAGACTTTCTCGAAGCTTGTACAAACCTTTTTCCTTTTAGTTCTAGTATACTATTCATCCTCTCCACCGTCCTTATTTAGTTTGCGGGAAATTGAACTTTTTGATTCACCCTTTAATTTTTCGATTTCTCGTACGGTAAATCCTTTTTCATAAAGTTGATTAATGTCAATTCCATCCAAATTACCAATTAAGTTATTGTAAAGTCGCTTAAGATAATCGTGTTCAAGATTTGTATCGCTAAATGCCAATGATGTTTTAATTATATTTTTTAATTCGCCGGGGTAAGGAAGATTATCAGCAACCGATAATATTTTTCTAAATAGTCTTGTATCTTTAGAGATACCCTTAAAATTTTTAATAAAGGATG
This sequence comes from Clostridiales bacterium, assembly GCA_019423265.1. The sequence continues at coordinate 4,744 of JAHZBS010000019.1, read as the reverse complement.
AAAAATAGAATTCAGCAACCTCAATCAAGTCTTCCTTTGTATATCGATTAAAATTAATAACTGCGTCAAAGCGCCTAATAAGTGCTTTGTCAAAGTTAGTAAACAAATTCGTTGTTGCAATGATGACGATTTCTTTATTAAGGTCTGTCAATCGGTCAAGTTCTCGCAAAATGGTAGAAGTAACTCTTCCCATCTCACGAACATCGTTAGTATTGATCCTATCTAAAGCGATTACATCAATTTCATCGAACAGAACGACAACTTTATTTGCATATGGAATTAAATTAATTTCATTAAAAACACTCGAAATATTTTTGTTTGTCTGACCTAGTCTGCTATCAATTAAGTTGTCAAAATCAACACAGAATAATATTCTATCAAGCAAGCGCGCAATCTGCTTTGCCGCCTCGGTCTTTCCACTTCCCGGCAATCCTTCGAACAAGAACTTGTTAATACCTACATTATGGTTAACAGCATTAATGATACCTTTTAAGTCCTCAGATATTTCTATAGGAAGATTTAAAGGTTCCATTGTTCTAATATCAATTTGTTTAAGGAATCGACTTTCAAAATCGCTTCCTTGCGGCGTATATAAATTAGATTCCGCAATCATTCCCATAATATACTCTGCTAACTGATCATCACCAATACTATCAAAATACCGGGCTATATTTATTGCTTCATTCCTAAAGGCATTCTCGTTTCTTTCAACATGATATTTTATCAAATTTAATACACTTTGTTTTTTCATAAGACAATACCTCCGATGATGTACATTATACAAAATGTCGGGACAAAAGTCAATATATTGGGACAAATTCTTTTTTAATTCCTACATGTTATAATTCTCTCTAAAGGAGGAAATAACATGAAACATAAATACACTAACGAACAAAAGCAGCAGATTATCACCCGCTACATAACCGGTGGAGAAACAGCAGCTAATATCATTGCAGATACTGTCATACCTAAAAGCACATTTTACAGCTGGCTAAAGATATATCAAAAAGAACAAGAAAATAGCCAACGAAAACCTGTCAATATTCGCAATTTCCATTTGCTCGAAAATAAGGTAAAGCGTTTAGAGGGAATCATTGAAATCCTGCAATCGGTTACCTGTACAGCCAAGTCACCACTTCAGGAAAAGCTGTATGCTGCCGAGCAGTTACACGGGAAATATAATATCCATATGATCTGTGATGCACTGGATATCTCAAGAGGTACATTCTACAATCATATTTTCCGCAACAAGAAAGATAATACTTGGTATTCAAAGCGCAAAGAAGAACTGCGCATACGAATACAGGAAATTTATGAGGAAAGCAATCAAATCTTTGGTGCAGGGAAAATCGCTGCTGTTATGCGGAATGAGGGTATCAAGGTAAGTGAGGAAATGGTTCGTAATCTTATGAGGGATATGGGGATCGTCAGCATCCGACAAATGGCAAAGAAGTTATACGAGGAAGAAAAGCGAAAACACAAAAATTATCTCAATTAAGAGTTTGATCCGAATGCACCAAACGAGATATGGGTAAGCGATGTTACATATTTCAAGTTTCACGACAAATCCTTTTATATCTGTGTAGTTATGGATTTATATGCCCGGTTGGTAATTGGATATAAGATTGGCAAGAAAAACAGCACACAGCTCGTTAAGTCAACTTTTCAGCAAGCATATTCAAACAGACAACCTCATACGGATTTGATTTTTCATACTGACAGGGGATTCAACTACACATCCAAAACGATGGCGGATTATTTGAAATCTTTGAATATTACTCATTCTTTTTCTCGGCCATATGTTCCGTATGATAATTCCGTTATGGAGTCGTTCTTTTCTTCCATGAAACGAGAGGAACTATATCGAACAAAATACAAATCGGAAAAGGAGTTTCGGCAGGCTGTGGATAAGTATATCCTCTTTTACAATACAAAGCGTCCACATAAAAAACTGCAATACAAGACTCCGGAACAGAAAGAGCATGAATACGCCTTAAAACAAGCGGGTAAATAAAAATCATACAATAGACTAATAGGTTCAGAAACATCCGCTTTCAATTTTTTCGTTTTGAGATTTGCGTTTTTCTTCTTTTTAGTGCAAACGGCAAAAAGAAAAAGCGGTCTTAAAAACCGCTTAAATGCTGGGATTATAACAAAAACACCATCTAGTCCAAACCATAGGGGTTCAGATTTCAATGGTGTCATCAGATGATGGACGAGAAGGGATTCGAACCCTCGGCCTCCGCGATGCGAACGCGGCGCTCTCCCAGCTGAGCCACTCGCCCTTGCGAGGATGCGGTTACACGCATCCTCTCCCAAGATGCCGTTCCCGATCTTTTGATCCCTAGCAAATGCTAGGTGGGTGTCCGCACCGTAAGCGCTGCCTTCCGCTGCCCAAAGGGAATTAGCTTGCGGCCTGGCATTGCCTAGCGATATTCGATAATTAGGACTCCCGTATTAAAGGTGTAGGTTCAAAATAACAGGCTGTCGAACATCTCAGGACTGAGTATACTCATTATACCCGAAATCAAATGATTTTGCAATAGGTATTTGCAAGAATTTTTAGCTGACTTTTCATACAATTTACATATTGACAGAAAAGAGTACACAACTCCCCAGGATACTACGGCGCAGGGGGGTTAAAACAGATTCAGGTCTTCCAGATAGTGACAGTAGATCCGGTCGATCCGCTCCGGCACCCTCCGCTCTCCAAGATGGGTGAAATAGCACTGTAGCGCCTCGTCCAGCATGACCACATAGTTGCTCAGATACTGGGCCACTTCCTCCTCGTCGGCGCCCTCCAACGGCACCTCGGCGCTGATCAGCTCCCTGGCAAACTTATTGTTGGAATCCGTCGATACCTGCACCGTGACCGGCTGATTGTGAAACTCCTGAAAACGATGTTCATCGATCTCCGACAGCATCTCAAAAAAGTTAGTCAAATGTTGCAGCAGATCCTCCCACGTGGACCTGGACGACACTTTGAGGACGGCGTGCTGTCCATCATCCTGATTGGTAAACTCAAAGCTGTACTTGATACCCGGGTTGTACTTATACCTGAGATAGGTGGCGAACTGAACCCCGCCAGAATCGGAACGAACCTTGACTTGCAAGGGACGGCTCTTCTGGACGCGGTCCGCAACCTGTTCCATAATACTGCGAATCTTCTGTTCCGGCGTCGCCATTCCGACTTGCTGGGCCAGGAGATGGTCGATTAGCTGTGAACGGCTCATCCCTTCCTGATAGGCAATCTGGTCTATCTTTTCCACCACCTGATCGGTTAGAATAAGACTATACATACTCTTCTTCATCAGAACCTACCTCCTCGCCGGCCAATGCCGGCCTTTCATAATCAAGCGGGAAATCTCTCCCTCTGCTAATATTGTATCCCAAATCAATTAATTTGTCAAATTTTTTATATAATTATCGTGTCATAATTATCCAATCATCTGGATGCGGACGAAGGGTTCGCCATCTTCACGGCAGAGCGCCACATGGAAGTCTCCCCCCATCTCCGCCAGTCTGGGAAACACCTGATCCCCCCACACCGCCGAATGTTTGTATTCCGCTAACAACCCATGCAACGGTTTCTCAGCCGGCCAATATTGCAGCGCCATATCCATCCACCGGATATTGTTGACATGTCCATTGGTATCCAAATCCCGCCTCTGAATCGGAAAGGACGGCGCCGGCTGTCCCCCATCGATTTTCCCAGGCCGCCGCATGGAAAATAGCGCCCTTCCCTCCGGTGCAAACGCACGGATCATATCCTCCTGCGGCTCTGTCATGGCCAAACGGTCAAGATCCATAAAAGCCCACAGCGATATGGCCTCGACGAGAATCTCATCCTTCGGATCAAGGATCTGAAAATTTCGGCGGGCAAAGGGCCCCCGAAATTCGTATGCCCATGTGCGAATGCGGATCTCCTCATTCCAACGGACTGAACGGCCGAACCGGATATGCCAGCTCAGCAAAAACCAGGCGCGCCGCAACTCCAGCATTCGGTAGATATCGTATCCCACCTCACCCGCGTGAAATATTGCAGCGTTCTGTAAATAGTTGGCCAGCGCTGACGGAGATGCCACCCCGTCACAGCCAACTTCGTCGTACCGGATGCGGGACGTATATTCAAACATACTCGATTTCCTTTCCTGCGCGTATTCGTATGTATTGTAGCAAAGAAAAAACCGGATGTCAAATCCGGCTTACACTTCAATATCCGCGATATAAGGGCGATGGTCCGAAGCCCGGGTCACGGGCACAAAGACGTGATGGACCTGAATCTGCGGCGAGACGAGAATGTAATCGATTTTGCGGTCCGGTCTGTCCGACGGCCAGCTGAGCAGAGGGTCTTCCGTGATGAGCGCCGTGTCTTTCAGAACGGTAAACAGCGGTGCAATCACGTCGTCGTGAGGCAGGGCGTTGAAATCTCCCATCAGGATCACGGGGCCTTCGATATCCTGGACGGTCTTCATCACCGTCTCCACGGCGTTTTTCTTTTCCTGCCTCGCAAGCCCAAAGTGCGTGACCAGCACCGTAATTTTCTGTTGGAGCTGAATTTCATTTTTCATAAGACAGCGGGTCTCGTAGTAGGCGTCCTCATTCTTCACTTCGGGGTCCGGAATGGGGATGACCTCGGTTGACGCTGCAAATCTGCTCAGCATGGCATTGCCGTACAGTCCATCGTTCATCGGCAGCGCCGGCCCAAAATATCCGTACATCTCCAGCCCTTTGGCTAAAATCT
>JAHZBS010000189.1 GCA_019423265.1 Clostridiales bacterium | reverse complement strand
GCTTCTTCAACGCCTTACACGCCTGTGTCCCCGAATAATCAAATTCACACGCCTGGCCGATGATAATCGGACCCGATCCAATAATCAGTACCTTATGAATATCTTCTCTCTTCATACTCCGTTTATACCTCACACCTCATAAGATCTACGCCGCTGCCGGCGGACGGCGTCTCCCGGCTCTTCTCTTCAAAAGAATCCGGAATCAGCCGCTGCGTTTTCGACCCTGTCCCCTTTCGGACAAGTCTAAAGAAAAGCCCTGCGCTCGAAAATACGACCGCAAGGCTGACTGACTTTATTTGGATTCCTCTTTCTGAGCTAAATATTCGTTGATCTCGTTGATGACCTGATCAGCGTCCATTCCATGTACGAAACAAGCCTCTTCCAGAGTCTCTCCTCTCGCGGAAGGACAACCAACACAGTGCATTCCGCTTGCCATGAGAATCGGCACGATCGCCTCATCTATTGCAATGATATCATTGATAATCATATCCTTGGTGATCTGAGCAGCCATGATCTCAACCTCCTTACTGTACCAGAATCATATTCCGGTTATATTATAATACATTTCGAGACATTTTACAACTAATTTTTTAAAAATAACAGCGGCCATGACACCCACCGGCTATACCCTCGGCTGCATCTTATGGCCGGGGAGGTCACCAACGGCTCCTGGCAATGGTAGGATTCTTGACTAAATACTCGATCAAGATGTAATCGCCTACCTGATACCCCGATGTATTCCCTATGGGCGCCTTTTTGATCATCGCCTGGTAACGCCTGTTCTTCATATCCTGAAACGTTACAAGGACATCGCTGTAGCTTGAGAATTGCTCCTCATCGTAGCCATACTGTTTCAGCACACGGGTCACCGTTGCGCTGGCCGCCGCCGTCTCCTCATGGTCAAACCGGCGCTTGAGCGCGCTTACCGACTTATTCTTTGTGAGAAGGAGCAGCACAAGGATGAAAACAAAAACAAAGATGACGATTCCTACGATTACCGCCACGGACATGATCCAAGCATCGTTCTCCCACTCCTCCTGGGGATCCGAGGGGCGGGAATCGCTAGAGGTGGCAATCTCCTCCGCCTCATCCAGCTGCCGCGCGGAAATGTCCGTCCCTGAATCTTCCGCCGCTTTCCCAGAATCGTAGATCATGACAGCATCGGTAATATTATAGAAAAAGGTCACGGCCTCGCCATAGACTTCCTCCTCGTTTCGAATCAAGAGATACTGTGCATCCTCTCCCAAAAGGAACTGTCCATCTAGAGCCGGTGACAGCAAAATCTCAGCTGTGTCTTGCCACATCAGCGGAAAGCTCTCCTGGGGGATCTCCGCCACCACCTCCCCACTCCGGCTCATCACGGTGATCTCATAGGGCAATTCGCTCAGCGCCTCCTGCAACCCGATAAAATCTTCCTCTGTCATCGCATCCTCCTCAGAGGGAGACGCCAACGCCATCCCATTGGTAGCCCGGTGTAATATCACCGCCACATTGGAATCTTCAAATAGCAATTCCCCCTGCACAAACCGCATCTCACTCACCGGTGCGTACTGTGCCAGAGGAAGCTCCCCCTGCGTCTCGTCCAGGGAGAGATCGTAGTACTCCAAGCGATCGCCCAGATAGTATTCCGGCCCCTCCCACAGATACAGCTGTTTCCCATAGATATCCAAAAATGGGCCGCTGAGAAAGAGATGCTGATAGAAATCGGGATACAATCGCAGGAGGGCTTCGTTCCACTCCTGGATATACTCCTGATCCCAGTAAAATTCGTCCTCATCCTCCACCCATCGCTGCCGGAGGATCGTCCCATCTTTCGGAAAGACCTCAAGGGATCCGATATACTTCGCATCCTCGTCTTGCAGGAACACTTCAATGTAATCCACGCTCCCCTGCCGGTACCGCGTAAATCCGCCAACATTCCCGATCACGGGCTCTTCCCCGATTGGGAACCCCTCCCTCTCAGAAAAATCCTCCGTCACTCCGATTTCATACTCCTGCATGATAAACCGGTCCCCGCAGTATCCCATGATGTAAAAGGAGCGGTTTCCCTTCCAATAGATGTAATATGGCTGTTCCGCCGCAATCTCCAAGGATGCACACCAGCGGACAGTCAAACTTTCTTTCTCTATGAATACATAGTCCAGCGTATCCAGGACGCTGTGATAAAAGAGGGCATACCCGTCGCCTGTGTCAAATGCGCGGGCATTGCTCCAATAGTCGGCCAAATGATAGAGCGGAGAACCCTCCACAAGCCGCCCATCCTCCTGAAAAAAAGCGAGATAAAACTCATACTCCGCGTTGATTACGGACACACTATACCCGGGCTCATCCACCTTCGGCCGGGTATAGTAGCTATATTCCATATACACATCCGGACTCGCCTCATCCTCAAGGCCCCACACAGCCGTCCCAGCCATGCCAACCAAAAGCATGACCGTCAAAAACAGGCACCATCTTCTTTTCATATCGTCCTCCAACTTTTCCTATCGAAATTCAAAATCGCGCCGGTACAGATCAACTCGATAGCGATAGACTTGTGACCGGTAATACGAGATCTCATAAAATAGCTTTCGCCCTTCGGCTCCAATGCTGATCCCCTCCACCCGGAGAAGCGCCTCCGGCTTCTCAAGCTCGAAAATTCGCATCTGCATCTGATCTGAGATGCAGGCCTCCATATCACACCGGACCGTTTCCACTGTGGCCTGATATTTGGTTTCCAGCAGATTGTACAGAGAGCTTGATAAATCCTCATCCTCAATTCCAGGCGCGTACATTGCCGGCAAATACACAGTCTCCAGCGCTGTGGGAATCTCATCGGCATAGCGCAATCTTTTGATTTTAACGAGAGGCATACTGACAGGCACTTCTAATAACTGGCAAAGGCGGCTCATCTGATGCACCCGCTCCATCTCCAAAACCTTAGTTTTCGCCTCATGGCCCGATTCGCGCAGGGTATCCGTAAAACTTTTCAAATTTTTCTGCTGAAAAGCGGGCGTGCTGACAAAGGTGCCCCTCCCTTGGACCTTATACAGATATCCCTCACTGGCCAGCTCTTCAATCGCCTGTCTGAGTGTCATGCGGCTGACGCCATATTGAAGACACAGTTGGCGCTCAGGTTCAATCCGGCTACTTTTTTTGTATTCACCGGCTTCAATCTTTTGGAGGATATCCTCCTTAATCTTCCGGTAAATCGGGCCCTCACCCTTATTTCTCTCCATTGCCTCACCAGCTTTCTCTATCCATTGTAACATTCTTCCCAAAAGCTTTCAATATTCTCTTAATTTTTTCGGCATGAAATTTTTCCGCAATTTATCAAAAAACCTTGACTTGTATACAGTATACGAATATAATATAAGTGTACTTCAGGTAACAACTTCTTTTAAGTAATAATAATTCTTAATAGTAGCATACTCTATCTATCGGCCCCGGTATGCATCCATACCCAACTATAAAGGAGGAATTCTAATGCGTCCTGAATGGACCGGTTTTACAGAAGGACACTGGACATCCACCATTGATGTCCGGAACTTTATACAGCGCAACTACACGCCCTATGAAGGCGATGATTCCTTTCTCGAGGGACCCACTAGCCGCACAGAAGCCCTGTGGGCGGATGTGCGCAAGCTTATGGACGAGGAGCACAAAAAGGGAATTTTAGATGCGGAAACGAAAACCCCCTCTTCCATCACATCCCACGGTCCCGGTTATCTTGACAAAGAAAAGGAGCAGATTGTGGGCTTTCAGACAGACGCTCCTCTGAAACGCGGCATAATGCCAAAGGGTGGCATCCGCATGGTGGAAAATGCCCTGAGCGCTTTCGGCTATTCGTTAGATCCCAGCACGAAAACGATCTACACAGAATACCGCAAGACTCACAATGATGGCGTTTTCGACGCATACACCGATGACATGCGCAAGGCCCGCCATTCTGGAATCATCACTGGTCTGCCCGACGCTTACGGCCGCGGCCGCATCATTGGCGACTACCGCCGGGTCGCGCTGTACGGAGTCGATTTCCTCATCGAGCAGAAAAAACAGGATAAAAAACTGATGGATCCCAACTATATGGACTCTCCGGTGATCCGGCAGCGGGAAGAAGTCTCCGAACAGATCCGCGCTCTTGCGGAACTCAAAGAGATGGCGGCTTCCTACGGATTTGATATCGGCCGCCCCGCAGCTTCCGCGAAGGAGGCCATTCAGTGGACGTATTTTGGATACCTGGGTGCCATCAAAGAGCAGGACGGAGCTGCCATGAGCCTTGGCCGCGTCTCTACTTTCCTGGATATCTATATTCAGCGCGACCTGGAGGCAGGCGTCCTAACAGAGGTCGAGGCACAGGAACTCATGGATCATTTTGTCATGAAGCTTCGCATGGTCCGTTTTCTCAGAACTCCCTCCTACAATGAACTTTTTTCCGGGGATCCCACCTGGGTCACAGAATCCATCGGTGGTATGGGACTGGACTGCCGGACGCTCGTGACAAAAAATAGCTTCCGTATCCTTCACACCCTGTACAACTTAGGGCCCGCTCCGGAGCCAAATTTGACAGTCTTGTGGTCCGAGCATCTTCCCGATGGATTTAAGCAGTTCTGCGCTAAAGTTTCCGTTGATACTAGCTCCATTCAGTATGAAAATGATGATGTTATGCGGGAATATTGGGGCGATGATTATGGGATCGCCTGCTGTGTGTCCGCCATGCGCATCGGGAAACAGATGCAGTTCTTCGGCGCTCGCGCGAACCTGGCAAAGGCACTCCTGTATG
>JAHZBS010000188.1 GCA_019423265.1 Clostridiales bacterium | reverse complement strand
ATGCCATCAGCCACGGGCAGATCTCCTTCAATCAGGATATCACCGCTGAAATTCGGCTTGGCTACGTCTATCACAAGCAGTACGGCACCCTGTTCGCGGAAAATCGCTATACCGGTGCCGCCAGCTACTATCCCCACAATACGCTGAAAAATCTCTGGCATTTGTGCGAATTTTTTCCGGCCACCCGCTTCCAATTTGAGCTGCTCAACAACCGACGAAACACGGAGCAATACGGCGATGACCCATTGGCTCCCTCCCAATATTCCATAGACTATGAATTTGCCACTGTCATGCTCGCCAATCCTCTCTTCTGGATGGAGATGCGCAATCTGGCGCCGGAAGATATAGCCGCTCTGCACAGCATTGTATCGGTCTATAAGCAGTACCGCAAGGAATTTTTCCAGGCCCGGATCCGCCCCATCGGGCAGATGCCAGACGGTGTCAGCTTCCCCGGCTTTCAGATTGAATGCGGGCCAGGCCGCGGATACCTCCTGTGCTTTCGCGAATATACAGCCAATGCCCAATATGCCTATGCGCTGCGGGACCTCCAAGGCCACAGCCTAAAGGCCTCCGTAGTGTACAGCGGCTTATCGGAATCGGACCGGTCTGCTTCCATTCAGACCGGCGATGATGGGACGCCACACCTCACTGTCACAATGAAGCAGCCTCGCAGTTATATGCTGATCCAGTATCAGGAAGCAGAATAGGAGCCTCGATAAATATGCCTTCTCTACAACACCCCTTACATCCCGAAGACCCATTTGAGATCCGGGATTTCTCCCCTTATGTACAGGAACCCTCCGGCCTTGGGGCGGACACATGGCAGTTGCGGGATTACACTCTCTTAGACGGAACTCCGGGACGTATGCTGGCAGTCAACGCTCTGACGCGGGATACCAGCCAGTTTTCTTCCCAGGGGATGCCGCCCGTCATTGAAATTCCTTTGAACTTGGACGGACTCTATTCCATCTATCTTGGAATGCCCCTGTTGGACTGGAAGCCCATCCTTTCCGGCGCTCCCTGCGGCGTTGACGCAGCGCTGGACGGCGAACCTTTTATCAATGTGGGCCCGGAATATGGCGTTCGCCACGGTCGGATTCTGGAAGAAACCAACCGGGAAATCTTTGTCTTCTTTAAAAATGCGCGCCTAGCCCATCGAACTCTCCGCATCCGCGTTCCTTTTGGAACTTTCAACTCTCTGCCCCTGGGCCATGTGCGCGCCGCCCTGTCCTGCATACGGCTTGTCCGCCTAGAGGAGGGGACTCCCCTCCAGGCTCGCTGCCAGGTTGCCTATCCGGATGCCGCGGACAAGAAACCGCTCATCCTTGTCTGCGATGGATTTTCTCACTATTTTAGCTTTGCCAACATTGGGGAATGCATGGATTTGCGACTTCCTGCCTGCTATGCGGACAGCGATGTAAAAATCATGATGACGCAGATTGCCGGTCCCGCCCTCTGGAAAAGCCAAGTCACCAGCTATATGGGGGAAGGCTTCACGGAGCAAGACTTGGCTGGAAAACGAGCCGGCGATATCCGCGCGCTCCGCTATGTCCAGTGGACCGTTGAAAACCAACAGGAGGCCCTTCGCCAACAGGCGAAAGCTTGCCATGATGTGGGGATGGAATTCCATTTTTCCATCCGCGCCAATCTGTTCTTTCACAGTGATAGCTCGAAAATCGGGGACAATGTTGAAAAGTATATGAATGGCAGGTGGTGGCAGGAAAACCCCGACGCCCGGCGCGATACCGGTTGCACCTGGAAGCTGGATTACGCGAAAGAGAAAACCAGGCAGTACTTTGCCTCCCTATTCCAGGAAGCCATGGACAATTTCCCCATAGACGGCATCAATTTTGACTTTACCCGCTGGCCTTCTGTTCTTGATCCGAATAAGGACGACGAGACTCTGCTTCTGACCGTTGCCAGAGAAATCCGCGCCCTTGTCGATGCACAGCGCGATAAAACTGGCCGGCCGATGCAGTTTAGCATGACCTTTGTCGACGGCTATCACGCGGGAATGTCCTTGGAGGAGCAAAAAATCAATTTCGAGGCGCTGATGCGGGAGCGCCTTTTGGATTTCGTTATGGTGGAGGCGTGGGATATGAAGAAATACTGCGACCTCGCCCATCGATACCAGACTCCTATCTTTGCCGTCCAGGATGGAGAATCGATCTATTACCCTGGCGGTTTTCGCCAGGACCCCCTGTGGAAATTGCCGGACGGACGGCAGCAGGATGATCCCGAAGTGGGGGAAGAGCTATTGGACCAACCTGATATCCGGAGCTGCCTGACGCCAGCAGAGCTCAATATAGCGCTGGACCGTTTTTATACAGCTGGCGCCGATGGGGCCGCCTTCATAAACCGTTTCATGGGCGATCTCACCATACGGGACAGCGGCTGTGTGGCTCGGGTTAAGGCCCGAGCGGCCAGCGGCGAGATTTATGGCCAATTGAAGGGGTCTTATATATTTTTCTAGAAGGAGGCGGGCATCTTGAAAAAAAAGAAAGCTGGCGCATTAAGCGCAGGCGCTCTGTTTCTCTCCTATTTTCTTCTAACCTTCGTCGGCTCTTATATGCTTCCGAAGCGGGTAAAAAGGCGAATTCAGCGCGCTGTCCACCCTCACCTTTTCTATGGGGATCCTCACTGCGAAGGCCCCGATCGGATCGAGCTCATAGAGCGCCCTGAGCAGGCTTTTGACGAGCGCATCCGGATCATAGAGGCGGCGACGGAACGGTTGGACATCTCCTGCCACTGTATCCAATGGGGCGTGTGCGCAAAATATATCTTTAGCTGTCTATTTGCCGCCGCCGACCGGGGTGTTAAGATTCGCCTTATCCTGGACGGAAAGCTTCACGGCTTGAACGGCCCTGCTAAGCCGGTTCTCTGTGAACTGGCACGCCATCCGAATATAGAGTTCAAGCTTTACAATCCTCTAAATCTTTTAACTCCCTGGCGATGGAATAGTCTGCTCCACGATAAGTTTATTATAGCGGACGATCGGCTGCTGATCCTAGGCGGTCGCAATATTGGGGATCAATATTTCAATTCTTTTGGCTATGATGGCGCCGTATGCAATGATCGCGATGTCCTTGTGTACAATCGCTTTCACGGAACAGAAGTGTCAGACCGGAGCGTCCTGACCCAAGTGCGTCAGTACATGGATATGTTGTGGACATACAAACATACTCGCCCTATTCGCCGTCACGTTTCACCTAAGGCGCGCCGTCAGGGCCTCGCTATGAGGCAAAACCTGAAAACTGAATACCAGTCTCTTCGAAAGATGCGTCCAGAGCTTTTTGGCTTGACTTCCCGGGATTTCAGCGCTATGACGGTTCCGACATTCAAAATTACATTGATCCACAACCCCATCAACACATCCAAAAAAGAGCCTTGGGTCGGCTATCAGTTGCGCTCCTTGGCGATGACGGCTCGCTCTTCCATCACCCTTCAAAGTCCCTATGTTGTCGCCGGAAAACCTATGCGAAAAGCGTTTCGGCGGATGGTTGCTCGAACAGGTGACGTCACCTTGTTGACCAACTCCATCGCCTCATCCCCTAATTTCCCGGCTTTTTCTTACTATCTAAACACGAGAAAGCGGCTGTTGAAAACAGGAATGACGATCTATGAGCTGCAAAGCCGGGATTCGATTCACGGAAAATCCTATCTGATGGACGGGCGCTTTAGCGCGGTGGGCTCCTTGAACCTGGATGACCGCAGTCTGTATATTGACACAGAAACCATGCTCGTCATCGATAGCCCGGCCTTCAACCGCCAATTGACTCATGCTGTAAATGCCTATAAATCGAAGTCCCGAATTGTCAGCAAGAAAAACCGATACCTCCCCAATGATGACGTTGTTGAGGTACCGGTCTCCGGTTTGAAAAAATGGCTGATGCACGCCGTCTCTTATGTCACGCGGTTGATTCGTTTTCTTGTATGACTCCCGGATTCAGCTGTCGAAGCAGTGACTTTCCTCCTTTTGTCTTAAAATATTTGAAATACGCGGTGCGGATCCCTTGCTCCGTCGCTTCTTCTTCATACAGGTTGACCAGAAAATCCGCCTCTACACCATAGGTGTGGTGATGGGCGATCAGATAGCAAACCCGCTCGATGAAGGCTTCGGAAAAAGAAAACTCTTTTAATATTTTCCTCGCTTCCGTCGGCCCTTCCTTTTCTTGATATGGGCCGGCGGAGGAGCCGTATTTTTTCTCCGCCACCTTGATCCCTACATCATGCACCAGCGCCGTCACCGACAGCAAGAGGCGCTCCTCCCCGGTCGATTTTCCATGCCCGCTATGACAAAAGACTTTCAGTGCGTGCTGGATCCGCCTCTGGTCTCCCTCAAAGTATCGAATCAAAGCCTGTATTACGAGGCCTATTGTATGATTATTTTCCATCGTATGCCTCTTCACAGTAGATGCAGCGGTAGACCTCGTTGACTTCATCTGTTAGAACAAACACGTGCTTAAGCTCCTGTTCGATGGATGTGATGCAGCGAGGATTCCTACATTTAATCACATTGGTGATCTTCTTTGGCAGCTGAATCTGGCGTTTTTCAATGATTTTTTCATCTTTGATGATGTTGATCGTGATATTGTGATCGATGTACCCGAGAATGTCCAGATCCACTAAGTCAAGACTGCCTTCAATCTTAATAATATCCTTGCGGCCCATCTTGTTGGATCGGGCATTTTTTATTATGGCTACACTGCAATCCAGCTTGTCCAGTCCAAGATCGTGATAGATGGACATGCTCCGTCCAGCCTG
>JAHZBS010000187.1 GCA_019423265.1 Clostridiales bacterium | reverse complement strand
TTTCCAGGCCGCTGATTTCAAATAAGTGCTCTTTGCTGCTCTCCAGCTTCTCCCGCAGCGTCATATCCACATGGATCCGCCGCCGGTCATGGACTAGGACACAGCCTCCGATATAACTGTCTGGCAGAGTCGCCTCAACGCGAACGCCCAACTCTTCCTCCAGCGCCGGCGCAAACCGTTCATCCCGCTTGCAGACGAACGCTCGGATCTCACTGCGGGGCCCAAGACTGTCCACATTTTCCCCCAGCTGTGACCACAGATACCCGCGATACGCATCCGATTCACAGAAATCATGTAGCTTCTGTGCAACCTCCTGCAAAATGTCATTGAACAGCGACGTCCGCACGCTCAATAACTGCTTTTTCCCCTCCATTGAAGCGCGGCTGATGATCTCATTCATTTTGCGGTGGCTCTCCTGAACGCCGAACTGAATCGCATCATACGCCACCTGCAATAGTTCCGTTTCCTTCTGATCCAAAACGCGCCGCTTTTCGTCTCTCGCTTCCATAAGAATCTCATCTCTCTGATCCATGGCCGTCTTTAAGACTGCGTTCTGAAAGCGGGAAAATTTTGCGCTGTTATGGGAGGCCATCTGACTTTTTATTTCCATATCTATACGCCTTCGCTCCTTATATTTTTAGACCGATCGCCTCTCGGACATATTTTGTAATCGAATCCGGAGTCCGTCCGGTCCCATGTCTGTCCGGGATCTCCACCATCAACGGACGCTCATACGTAAGCTTTAGGGCATCCATCTCTCGGCTGACCAACTTCGCGAGCTTTTCCGTGATGAGAATGATGGCGATATCCCCATCTGCAATTGCCTTGTGCAGGGCCTCCACCGTCTCGTCATGTTCGTGAACAACTACACCCTCCACGCCGGCCAGACGCATACCGGTCTGTGTATCGATATTATCACTGATCACATACATCTTCACCTTTGTCAGCCCCCACATTCAAAATCGTTATACGAACAGTATCAAAATTGAGATAACCAGGCCATAAATGGCGATACCCTCTGACAAACCGACGTAGATCAAAGTTTTGCCCAACAGCTTGTCGTTTTCGCTGATGGCGCCGGTGGCCGCCGAGGCAGCCGATGCCACTGCGATGCCGCAGCCGATGGTTGCCAAACCGGTGGAAAGAGCGGCGGCCAAATACCGCATTCCCTGGCTCATATCCGATGCCTCCGCCTCAACCTGCGTTCCCGTAGAATCCGCGGCCGACTCCGCGCGCGCGTCAGCGCTGCCGATGAAGAAGATGACCGCGCCAATCATCACCACAAAGAAACTGGCGAGATTCATTCCCATGATCCGCTTAACCCGTCCATGCCGGATTCCATGCCGTATGGCATACACTCCAGTCCCCACTGTCGCCGCTACTAATACCAATACCAATGCAAGTATAAAATACATACTCTCGTCCTCCTCATATACTAATTTAATTTTCTGTGGATCTCATAGGGTTCAAACGCCTTTCCATCGGCCTCCAAGAAACGGCTGAACATCTCATAATACTGAATTCGAAGTCCTTGAATGAACACGATCAACCCCTCTAAACCTATGATCAGAATATTGCCGAATATCATAACCGCTACGCCTCCGACGCCTCCCAGCATCCGCTGCATGACTTGAAAGGCCATAAACAGAGCCACGTGATTCAGCGCGAAAGCCCCCACACGGATGAAGGACACCGTATTGCTGAAGAAGGATAGGAGGGTTTCAATGATCTCAAACACCGCCTCCACATAGTATCCCTGACGGCTCTTAAACTTTTTGGTCTTCATCCATCTCTCCAGCGGCTCGCCAAAGAAAATGAGGAGCAGCGGCAGGATGACAAACAAAACCAGAAACCCTGCGCTGGACAGAATGATCTGCCCCGCATAGACGCCAAAGGCAAACAGGATGACACTGAGATAGAAGACTAAGCCGGCAACCCCGTTTTTATCGAAAAGCGCCTTTCCATACTCCTTGCGCTTCACCTGGTTTATGATGTTCATCACAATGGCCACCACGATGAGGATGGCGCCTAGCCCTAAGCCTATGCCCAAAGTAATCAGCTGATCCTTCATTGGCTCCAACAGGGGAAGGAATGGCAGCAGGCTGTGGATAATCGTCTCATTCCCAAAGAAAGAGCCATAGACGAATCCGAAAATAACAGAGGATATCCCACAGTAGCTTATAACCTTGGCCAGTTTGATCCCCTTCAGCTTATACAGGAGGAAGGCCCCTAAGAAAATGATCAACCCTTGCCCGACATCACCGAACATCATCCCAAAAATTAAGAGATAGGTGACGGTGACAAGGGGCGTCGGATCCAGTTCATTGTAGGAGGGAACTCCATACATGCCCACCAATGACTCGAAAGCCTTGACAACTCCTCTATTTTTCAGCTTTGTCGGCGTCTTGATCCGCTCGTCGACTTCCTCCGGCTCGTAGACAATGGATGTGGTGTCGTCAAACTTATCCACCGCTTTTTGAAAGCCCGCCAAGTCGGAATCGCTGATCCAGCCGCAAAGATGATAGGCCTCTTTTGTGTGCGCCGCATATTTCCGCACATTGAACAGCTGATACCGGTAATTCACAATGGAGGCGATTTCCCCCATGGCCGTGAAATTCGCTTCAATATAGTCCTTCTCGCTTGTTTCCAGCTCAAGCTGGCGTTTCTTTAATCGAAGGATCTCTTCGTCAAGATTCTGGAGCGCCACACCCGGCCGGCCGTTGACCTCGCCGGCTATATACACCCTCTGAAAATACAGGGACGCCAGCAACTCATCAACCTTGTCGGTCTCGTCAGGCAGCGCAAAATACATAATATACGCAAGCTCATCTGTCTCGAAGACCGTCTGCGTCAAAATATTTAACGTCTGCTCATATTGGCCGAGCTTATCCAGATTGTATAGCGGTATGCTGCCGAACCGGAATTTCACATAATCCAGGTGAAAGAATCGCTGGATATCCACGTCAAGATCGGAGATAGGTCCGAGCTGCGCCGATATCGCTTGTTTCCTCTCCAAAAGCGCGTCAGTCTCCACCTTTTCCTGATACCACTTGGCTAGTTCGTGGATGAACTGATCGACCTTTTCCTCCATCTCCTCCACCGCCATGGTCTTTTGCCGGACTGTCTCCATGTCCAGAAGGGAAAAGGGCTTTGTCCTCTCCTCTAAAGCTTTAACTTTTTTCATCAATCCCTCATAGGGATTCGGTTCGATAAAAGGATAGACTCCTTTTTTATCTCCATCAAGGACAGACATGGCCTGCACTAATTCTACATGAAAAGGAAGAATTCCATCCATGACAAATTCATCGAGTTTTTTGATCGGTCCCACGATGTTGATAAAATGCATTTTTTCAATTGCCATCGTTATCCTCCTTCCAATAGAATTCCTGTCCTACGATCTTCGTCAGCCTCTGAGGCTCCACACCGTATCGAACTCCTTCAATAATCATGATGATCGTGCGGACCTCCAACATTCGAATGCGATAGTACAGCGTCATCGCCATCTCACTGTATGGATTTTTCCGCAGCTGCTTGGTAAATAGGGCGCGCATATAGGCGTCGCCGCGCATACTGTATAGATCCTCCTGATCCGTGTCAAAAATCTTCGCGTACACTGTCTTCTTGATGAGACTCATAAACTCTTCCACCGAAGGCGCCTTGATCAGCTGCACCAGCTTTTCGGATGGCAACCGTCCCTCGAATCCGCCGACCACATATCGAAAAATCATTTCCGGAGACATGTCAAAAAACCGTTTGCAGCGGTAGATCCAGAGAATATTCATGACCTCTATGCTGACGCAGTACACCGCGTCGAAACAGGCCTGATCCGGTGTACTCAGGGTTCCGCGCTCCTTTCGAATGACCCTGAAGAAATAGTGTTCCAGCGCCATTTCAATGGTAAACATATTGATCGTCTCTTCACTGACTAGCAGCGGGTGCAGGATTTGATAGTATACCGTACCGCGGAGGAGCTCCACAAATTCCGGTATGCTCTCCACCGACGCCAGAAGATCAAAGGGCACATCCGTCTTTTTGATAGGATGTAGGCTATCTTTTTGGAAACTGTGGTGCCCGTGGAGATTTCGGAGGAGTATCTTCAGATTATCACATTCCCTCTGTCTTGTCAGATATTCCCCGAAGAAGGAGCCCTTTGATTTGCTGAACAGAACCATGCGGTCCATATCCTCATATAGCATCTCCTGAAACAAGTACTCCAAATCTCCCCGATGGATCTTGGAGATATTGACCGACTCCAGCAGCGGCCCGAAAGCCGTGCTCTCCTTTAGGTACGCCGCCACGTCCGCCACAGTGGGTTTCGCGCACATCTCCTCCAGATCCTTCTGTTTCAACATCTTTCCCATACCCGCCCGGATCTTCGTTGCCACGTCTCCGTATTGTAAAACCTGTGTCTGCGACATACCCTCACCTCGAAATAATATATTCGAAGAGGTCCTGGATCCATTCCTGACGCTTTTCCTCGCAAACCTGACGCATATGAGCCTCCTGCCGCTGCGTCTGTTCCCGAATTATGGCAGCTTGCTCCTGGCCTTCTTCTCTCTCTCTGGCTGTCAGCTCATCAATCTTTCGCTTGCGCTTCAAGACCAGATCTTCTTCCATCTGTCTGATGTCCACATCAACGCTCTGGGCAATGCTCTCCGCTTCCTCCTTCGCCTGCTGGACAATCGCCTTGGCTTCGTCCTCCACATTGAGAATTTGATTCAAAACGTCTTTCATCTGTCTCATCTCCCATCTTCTTCAACTAACAG
>JAHZBS010000186.1 GCA_019423265.1 Clostridiales bacterium | reverse complement strand
CCCTCTCTTCCATTGCGGTCTCCTGGTGCATGATGAGGATTCTGTCGGAGTACATGATCACAAGCTATGTCAGCTATCTGGTGGCCTTGCTCAACGTATTCGGCACATCCCTCTACATCGCCAGCGCTTTTCTCATGGCCATGATGCTCACCGGCACCACCTTTACCAATTTGATTCTCGCAGTGCTCATCATTCTACTGCCGCGGCTCTTCTTTCTTGTATTCTCGTCCAGCCTGCGGTCGATTCTGCCAGTTCTGCCCTCCGACGGCTATATCAATTTCCTGGATGTGCGGTACAATCTGGCAGTCAACTATCTCATGTTCAACTTTTTTCATACCCGCGCCAACGACCTCTTTACCTTCTGGCCCGGCGGACTCTATATGCTGGGATTGGGGATACTGTACCTGTTGGGCTGCGTACCCTTGTTCAAGCGCCGCAAATCCGAGCTCGCACAACAGCCGGCGCCGAACCGCAAGCTTCAGGCCGTATATCGAATCTGCGTTTCCATGGTGGTCTGCCTGTACCCCTGCCGGATTCTCCTGCAAAGCGTGCAGGACTTCTCCCGGATTCAATCCTCCACCGTCTTCCTTTTGGCGGCCTGTTATTTCGTCGCGCTCTTTGTCTACTTTCTGTATGAGCTGATCACGACAAAAAAACTGCAAAATTTGGTCCGGGCGATCCCCGGTGTCGCAGTGCTCATCTGTCTCAATCTCGCTTTCGTATTCGGCGGCTCCCTGTATTATCACACCGTTCTCCACATTCGGCCAAGCGCGTCCTCCATACGAAGCGTCACCTTCGTCCAGCCGCAATTTGACGCGGAGGTTCCAACCTATGCCGCCCTCAAGATCCGGGGCATCGAATACCGGGATGAACGGCTCAATCAGATCATCGCATCCAGCCTGAATTCCACGCTGGAACATGTTCTCAACAATGAATGGGATGAGACCATCTACAGCGAAGAGCACCCTGTCACCCTGGAGGCCGTCCGAATTGATCTTGGCCATTTTTCTATTCTCCGCACCGTCATGATTCCCCTGGAGTATAAGTCGGAGGTCATGTCCATCATGCAGAGGGACGACGCCTTTCAGGAAGCCTTTATGGATCTGCCCTCCCCCGACGAGGTGAAATTATCCTCCCCTGAGTCCCCCCTGTCAAGCAGCGCCGTCCGCGAGATCTACGCCACCCTGCGGGACGAAGTCAGGACATTGCCCTTCGAGAGCTGGTACTCCTACATGAAGACCTATCCGCTGAAATCCTACGCTGACATGAAAAACGATCAGCCTTCTCTGTCCGCCATCACCGCAAAAGGCTTCAGCGGATTGAACTCTTACAGCACAACATACGTGCTGTCGAATCTGACGCCCAGAACGGCAACGGCCTTCATGCAGAAAATCAATGAGGCGAATCTTTCCTCCTACCGCGCGCTGCTGAGGACACTCCAGGCCGATCCGAGCGCTGACTTCTACGTAAGCGCCTATGCGGTGAATTTTCCGGAAGCCTGGTCAGAGCTTGACAACTACTGGGGCATGTTTACCGTGACCCCCGAAAACCTTGGCAGTGCGAGAGCGGAGTCTTTCCTGGCCTCCATACTGGAGACGGATCTCACACAGATCGATTCCCAACAGCCGTACTTGGAGCTTGACTTTTATGCGCTCACAGATTACACAAGGACATTGTATGTTCCCTGTCCTGACATTGCCCAATTTCAAAAGTATCTGTTCGGAGGGTCATGACCGGCACAGAGGGCGGCCGCATCCGCGATAAAAATTACGGATGCGGCCGCCCTCTTTTTCGATTCGCCGCCAAGCGCAACTACAGCAGGCACACCGCCAGGTAAATTCCAAGTGGCACGCCGGTCGCCACCAACCCAAGGATCATCGAAGCGACAACACTCTTACATCTGCTGGATACCCCCATAAGCAGACACACGCCGATCCATGTAACGAGCAAGCGCAGCCCATACACAAGCACGAGAAAGCCGCCCAGGGTGATGGAAAAAGGAAAGGCGGCGAAGGCTGGAAGGCTTTGAACCGGCAGAGACAAGTCCCCCAAGCCATAGACCCGGCTTACATTGAGGAACAGCGGAAAATAGGCTATGCACATAACAGCGGCTCCGATCACGAACCCATACAGCCACTGATAGAATCGGGCTTTCGTCCTTCCAAAGCGCGTTGCGCGGATAATCCCGCACACGCTCTTTTCGCGGTCATAGGCTAGAATCGGACTGATACATAATACCAGGAACAGGGCCGCCAAAATGGGCTGATCGAAGGTTTGTGGACTGAGCCTGTATAAAAGGCTGTACCCTGTGTCATAGACGACGCCTCCACTGGGGCAGTGGGCGTCCAGATACTCCAGCCGCTGCGTCAGCATGGAAAACGCTCTCTCGGTTGCAAGCTCTGACTGGAGCGACGCGAGGACCGCGTTATACTGCATCTCGGTCAGCTCACCGGAAGCGTACCGCTGTATAAGCTTGTCTATGTCGCTGTAAACTCTATCAAACCGCTCCTGTTCCTCCTGGACAAAGACCCAGGCCTCCTGGGGCGTCAACCCCTCCACCTTCTGGGTATACTCTTGAAAGTAGGCGTCGTCCAAATCATAGGGGCGCCGGTACGTACCGTAATGGTAAAACTGAATGAGCACAAACGCCAATAAAATCCAAATGGCCTTGTTGGCGATCAAAACCTTGTAGGCCTCGTGGCCCCAAATATGGGCGGAAATGCGGTGCTTGAAGGGATTCAAGCGGTTCAACATCTCCGACAGCTTCCCGCTGCTCCAAGCCGGCGTGTCGCGCTTGACATACCGCCAAACCGTCAGAGAGGCAAAGAGCAGGACGACGGCGCCAATGGTGACAAAGGTAGCCGCCCGCAAATCCAGCGGGAAGGAAAAGAAGTTGATATTGGCATACTTTTTCAGTATTCCATTGGTCTGAACCGCGGAGGCTAGATTGAGATATTTCAGACCGCTTAGATACGAAAGGGGCGAAATTGTGAAAAACAGGATCGCCTCTACCGCCGTGACCAGAGCCATGGAAAAGAACACAGCCACATCACTTTTCGCCACCATGCATAAAAAAGCTGCGACAGCGGCCACCGCAAACAGCGCAAGGGATTTTTCCAGCCAGAAAAGGAGAAGATAGCCGAGGACGCTGACGCGCAGCGTGCAGCCGAGAAACCCCTCCACCGACTGAATGGGGCGGCCAAGATCGCCCAGTCCGAACTGCACAGCCCCGACGCAGAGATTAACGCCGGTAAAAACGGCTGTCCCCACAATACAGACCAACAATAGGGCGGCCAATTGTGACACAACGAGCTTGAAGCCCCCATTTTTGCAGCTGCGGACGATGGATTGCAGCCCCGTGCTCTTTTGACCAACGAGCAGGTAAACGGTTATGAGCAAAATGCATGCAACCAGGGAGAGATCGGTGATTCGGTTATCGGTGGCGGATACAATACCGTAGGACGTGTCATATACCGGACAGACGCCCTCCATGCGCCCGTATGCCTCTTCTGCTTTTACGCTGTTCCGATAGGCGAAGGAGTCCGGATCCGCAAAGATGGACACCGTCTGGATCCGCTCCGCGTTTTGGCGAATCTGTTCCAGGTACTGCCCATAGCCCTGCACCGATGATACCTGATCAAGCTGGGATTGATAGACCTGAAGCTCCCAGTATACATGATCCGTGTAGCGCAGCTCATAGGTCTGATCCTGATACTTCCGGATGTAGGCGGCCACATTGCCCGATTCCTCTGCGTCCGGCGCCTCCCCCCTTGCAAGGGAAAGATAGACCGAATACTCTTCAACTTTTTCATGCAGATACGCGAGGAGGGCGTCGCTCCCCTGTTCCGCCCCATACTGTGTCAAGTCGGCGCTGATTTGGCGGTAGGCCCGGTTGGGGATATACGGGTCTACGCGGTAGCGGATGGCAAAAGCGAGATTTAGACAGAGCAACACAAGGAGGGCTCCGACCAGAAAGCGGCACGTGATCAGCCGCGCCAATTCATTTTTGATGAGCCTCAGCATAGCGTGTCACCCTCATCCCCAAAATATTGCATATAGATATTTTCTAAGGTAGGGGCGCTCCCTTCCGGCAGATGCGCCGACAATTCTTCCATGGTCCCCTGCGCCGCGAGATATCCGTCTTTTAACAGGAGCACTTGATCCGCGATGCTCTCCACATCGGATACGATATGGGTGGACACAATCACGATTTTGTCCTGGGCCAGAGATTGAATGAGACTGCGGATCCGGATGCGCTGTTTGGGGTCCAGTCCGGCCGTCGGCTCATCCAAAATCACAAGCTCAGGCTGTCCCAAAATTGCCTGGGCGATGAGGAGCCGCTGCTTCATCCCGCCGGAAAAGCCTCCGATTCGCTTCGCCGCCACATCCGTCAGCTCCACCAGCTCCAGGGCTCGATGAATTTCAAGGACCGCCTCCCTGTGCTTTAGTCCCTTGAGGGACGCAATGTATCCCAGAAAGCGGTACGCGGTAAAGCTGTTGTACAGCCCCTGTTGCTGCGGCATGTAGCCAAGCTTGGCGAGATACTCTGTTCCGAGCCTGGCAATATCCGCCCCATCCCATGAGATGATGCCACCGCTGTCAGGACGTATATTGCGGGTGATAATATTCATCAGCGTAGATTTTCCTGCGCCATTGGGCCCAAGCAAGGCATATATCCCCGTGCTAAAGCAGGCGCTGAAGCCTTTCAGCGCTTGCTTTGTCCCATAATGCTTTGAGATATTCTCAAGCGTCAGCATTCCCATAAGCAACCTCCTGTTTGAACACATCGTTTCACCGATCCGCCCCCCTAGATCACCCTGCCTAGTTGAGCAGAATGTAACGATCCAATTCCCCCTTCAAAAAGTCAGACTTCTTA
>JAHZBS010000185.1 GCA_019423265.1 Clostridiales bacterium | reverse complement strand
CCCTGACGCGATCCTAAACATAATTGACGGAACGAACCTGGAGCGAAATTTATATCTGACGACACAGTTGACGGAGCTGGGGATCCCGGTGGTTGTCGCTGTGAACATGATGGATGTCGTTCACAAAAATGGCGACAAAATCAATGTTGGAGAGCTTTCACGTCAGCTTGGCTGCAAGGTGGTGGAGATCTCCGCGCTAAAAGGGACCGGCGTTATGGAGGCGGCGGAGGCAGCGGTCAAGGCGGCCCATGAGACCAAAACGGTTCCCCAGCACAGCTTCAGCGGGGTTGTGGAACATGCCATCGCCCACATCGAGGAGGCGGCGGTTCACACTATGCCCTTAGAGCAGCAGCGCTGGTACGCCATCAAGATCTTTGAGCGCGACGAAAAAGTGCTTGAGCAGATGAAGTTGGCGCCATCGGTCCTAGCGCATATCGAGGAGGACATCAAAGCGGCGGAGGTGGAGTTGGACGACGATGCGGAAAGCATTATCACCAACGAGCGGTATCTCTATATCGCTTCCATCATAAAGGGCTGTTACCGAAAAAAGAATGTAGGACAGCTTTCAACCTCCGATAAGATTGATAAGGTTGTGACGAACCGCTGGCTGGCGCTGCCCATCTTCGCGGTGGTTATGATTATCGTGTACTATGTTTCCGTCTCCACAGTTGGGTCGTATGCGACAGACTGGGCCAACGACGGTGTGTTTGGCGATGGCTGGCATCTATTTGGCATCGGCACCTCCGATTATGAGGATGCGGCAGAGGAATACACCGTTCCGGGCGCCGTGGTGGAGGCCTTTGAAGCTGCGGCGGAGGAGGCAGGGGTCGAACCCGGGGAGGCGGAGACGCTTACCACGACCGCGTACCTCTATGACGACGATGGCAACGTGGAGGAAGAGATCCCCGTTGATTTTGCAGCTTACCAGGAAGCTGCGGCCATAGAAGAGCCGGATCCGGCGGAGTACGGTGTCTGGGTTCCGGGCATCCCGGTTCTTGTGGAAAAAGGGCTGGAAGCGGTCAACTGTGCGGATTGGCTTAAGGGGCTGATCCTGGATGGCATTATCGGCGGCGTTGGCGCAGTCCTTGGATTTGTCCCACAGATGCTGGTGCTGTTCATCTTCCTAGCATTTCTCGAAAGCTGCGGCTACATGGCGCGTATCGCTTTCGTTATGGACCGGATATTCCGCAAATTTGGGCTCTCCGGTAAATCCTTTATCCCCATGTTGATTGGCACAGGCTGCGGAATCCCTGGCATTATGGCCTCCCGTACCATTGAAAATGAACGGGATCGAAGGATGACCATTATGACAACCACCTTCATCCCCTGCGGCGCAAAGCTGCCGATCATCGCCCTCATTGCCGGCGCCCTGTTCGGCCGCGCGTGGTGGGTGGCCCCCAGCGCATACTTTATCGGAATTGCGGCCATTGTTATTTCAGGTATCATGTTGAAAAAGACCAAGATGTTTGCAGGGGATCCGGCGCCCTTTGTTATGGAGCTTCCCGCCTACCATCTGCCGACGGTGGGCAATGTGCTCCGCTCCATGTGGGAGCGCGCCTGGTCATTTATCAAGAAAGCGGGGACGGTTATCCTGCTCTCCGCCATCCTTCTCTGGTTCCTGCAAGCCTTTGGGGTTGAGGAAGGCAGCTTTGGAATGGTGGAGGATCTTAATAACTCGATTCTCGCCGTTATTGGCAATGGAATTGCATGGATCTTTTCTCCTCTCGGCTGGGGCAACTGGCAGAGCGCAGTGGCCACCATCACGGGTCTCATTGCCAAGGAGAATGTTGTCAGCACCTTCGGTGTCCTGTTCGGCGGATTCGATGAAGTCGCGGAAAATGGATGGCAGATTTGGGCCAATATGCGCGCCTCCTTTACACCGCTTGCCGCCTACTCCTTCTTGATCTTCAATCTCCTATGCGCTCCCTGCTTCGCCGCAATCGGGGCAATCAAACGGGAGATGAACAATGCAAAGTGGACATGGTTTGCCATTGGGTATCAGTGTGTATTTGCCTACGCCATCGCTCTTGTGGTGTATCAGTTGGGTATGCTGTTCACCGGGAGCGGCAATGTGGTCGGCTCCATCGTCGCCTTTGCCATCGTCGCCTTCCTTCTGTACATGTTGTTCCGGCCTTATAAGGAATCCAATAAGCTGGAGCGGAACGTCAAAATCTCAGCGTAACGACAAGATGAGGCTGCTGTAGGGTCTCCTCATAGAATTGGATACGATTTTTCGGGGACGGAGTGCTGCGAACTGATTTATGATCAGGGGCAGCACTCCGTCTCCTTTAGATGAGGTCATCCATCCGTCACATTTCCACGTATATCAATTGGCAAAAATCTATAAATCAGCAATGATTCAGAGGCCTAATAGCGATCTGTCTAGAAGTGGCAAAACACCTGATATCAGAGAGGGAAATCTGCCTGTGGAACGATGCGAAATAGGTATGAATATTACTTTTCTGCCTTCGCAAATCAATGTGTGAACACAGCGTCTTACCCGGAAAAACGCTTAGAATTTACAAAATATCATAATGTTTTTAATGGCATAATTTTACAAAGATGGCGCAATACTCTGTTTATCCGCTGCTCACAATAGTAGTTATTCTGCCAAATCTTACATGGAGGATGGGGAGATAGAAACGATACAGTTAACAGGGCGGAATGAGGGGTTAAGAAGATAGGCGAGGGATCGGCCCAATGGACAATTACAAAAGCCTGCCGATGACACTTCCGATCACATTGGCCATGCGGTAAAAGCCCAGATCGTTGGGGTGACAGCCGTCCACGGTGCAGGCATCCCGCTCATCGCCCTCGAAGAGGCCCTGCCCGTCGAGGAAATAGATATTGGAGTCGCCGTTTTGGAGGGCATTCCGGTAGGTGGTGAGGATAACATCCCGTCGCTGGGAATGCTCCGGATTGTCCAGGCAAAAGTCAGGACGGCCAACCAGGAGAATCGGGAGCGCCGGTTGTTGCCGCCGGATCGTCTGATAGAACGCCTCGTGGGTGTTCTGTAGGTGGCCCACATCCGGCGCGTTATGGTCATAATCGAGCACAAACACGCTCATAGGCAAGTTGGCGATATACTCCGCCAGGGCGGCTTCGCCCTTCGCGTTGCCGGAGAAGCCAAGGTTGAGAAAGTCACAGTCATATCGGCGGGAGATCATTGCCTGATAGCTGTTTCCAGGTCTGGAGGCGCAGCCGCCCTGGGTGATGGAGGAACCGTAGTATACCACCGGAACCTGAAAGCGGTAGGGCTGGCCGGGCGACAGGGTGGCATCGTCATCCAACCCGATGTGAAGGGAATGGACGTCGCTGTATAGGGGAAAATGGATGAGGAGATCCCGCTCCTGCTGGCAGGGAAAGCTGTAGGAGGCCGTGTATCCGTGATCAAAATCATCGGGCATAAAAGTGCGGACGTACCAATACCGGGCGCCTTCCTTAACATAGAGGTCAAATCCGCCGGAGCCACAGCGGGGCATATGGGGCATATCGCATATGGAGGGCATGTCGCACTGAATGGCGATGGTTTGAGAATTGGTCTTAAATTTGACTCGCCCTCCGGACGTATTGGTGTGGAGATTCCGAACGCCCTCGCTGACCTGCTCGGCCACAGACTGAGGAAGCCTCCGAAATACTGGCTCCTCTTTGTAATGGTATAGTCCGTAAACTTGAAAGGGATCTTCTCTCACATTTCGGTATATCATAAGTCAATACTCCTTTCTTGCGTGAGGGATTCATGCCGGATGGCAACGATATCATGGATGCCGACCTGTGGGATATCAAAGGTCAAGCGCCCATTCCCGTATGTCCAATGAACCGGCGCACCGCCGGGCTCCAGGGTGACGGAAGAAGGCCGCGGCATGGGAATTTCAGCGTGGATAGGTCCAGCGGGCGGAACACTTTCCACGATGGGATTTTTCGGTGAGGTCAGATGATCACAGCTGGTGTTGACAAAGTGAATAAAATGGAAATCCTCTTTTTGCCGCATGGTCATGACGACAGAGGCCGGCGCGGTTATGCGAGCCAACTTGGGGATATCCATCGCCTCAATGAGCTCACCGACAGCGCGGCGGATGCCGGGATAATGGGAGTAGGCGAAGGCATCAAACAGGGGACCGTAGATACCGGCAATAACGCCTTTTCCCACGGCGCGCACTGTCATAGCAGGGAAACCAGAGACTTTTGACTGTGAACCTCCGTCCCGGGATAAGAGGATCGGCTTCACAGTGGAAGCGCTGTGAACCGCAACTCTGTTCCAGTCGCCAATCAGCGTCACAGTGCGATCACCGTCGGGTATGGTCAGGGCGCTCGCATCGCAATATCCCTGTACAAACTCATGGGAGACGGAGACGCCAAGTTCCTCCTGAAATGCTTCGCAGGCGGCACCGGACACTATGAGAGCGCCTCCGTTTCGGACATAAGACGTAAGTTTTGCAATGGTCTCCGGATCCAGGAGCTCCTGCTCGGGCACAACACAGAGAGGGTAGGAATCCACCCGCTGGCGGAGTGCGGTCTCCGTGAGAAGATCGGTGTGAATCGTATTTTCCAACAGAGCGTAGAGCGCCCCCTCTGCCGGGCGGGTTGCGGTTGACATTTCATACAGAGAGCGGTTATGGGCGTAGTAATGATTTTGGCTGTGGAGGACAACCGCCTGGGGAACCGTAACCGTATTTTGGCTGAAGGCCTGACGGGCGCGGCAGAACCTAGCCACATCGGCCAAATCATCCATATGCCAGCTTACCACAGGCCCCCAGCGGTTAGGAGTGTCATAGATGGTAAAGGCGCCGCCGCAGGACATAACGATACCGGCCTCCTGGCACAGCGCGGGGACACTCTTAAAGATCCAGTCGGACATGGGACCATGGCTGGTAAAGGCCCAGGCCATCAAATCCCATT
>JAHZBS010000184.1 GCA_019423265.1 Clostridiales bacterium | reverse complement strand
TCTCCATTCTGGAGCGCTAGCGACGGGGCGAATTCTGCCCCCAGAGCAATTTGTGACGCTCCGGCACAAATTGCCGTGAACACTATTGTCTCCAAAACAGTAGATTGGCCTGCATATCCTCTACATCAATGTAATTCTCAATATATTGCCTGCGCAGCATCGAAGCCGGAATAAACTCATTGAATTTACCGGGCGGCGCCTCCTCCGGGGGAATCGGAAAGGAAAACTTGTCCAGGGGTTTGCTTTTCATATCCCGTATGAGGGCGGCTAACGCTTTTTCTTCTTTGGGCCAGTGAATCAGTAGGCAGACGGGGATAAACTTTTGGAAATAGATTGTGTTCTCCACCCCGGCCTGTTTTAAGGCGTAGGACAGCGCCATGAGAGCTTTTGTGCCAAGCCATGAAAACAGCGCGTATTCACTCCCTGACAGCGGCAGCAATCCTGTATCCGACACCTGAGCTCTCCGCATACGATTGCGCGTCTCCTGTAGATGAAGCGCCGCCGTCGGCTGGAGGTAGGGTTCCACCGTATCCTCCCACAGCACGTCCCGCATCGTCTTCATAATACGCGTGTGGACGGCTGTTGCGAAAGGGGTGACCCACGTGTTGGCCGAGAAACCTCGAACCGGTGTCACATATACCCGCCCCTGTTTTGATTCAACCTCCAGCACCTCCCAGTTCTGTCCAGCCAGAGAAAATCTTGTTCCCGGTGGATAGAACTCCTGGATCGTCCCAATGACCGTCTCCCTATGGCACACGGTGATCTCTTTTCCTGTCTCAAAAACAGAGAAGAAATCATAATCGTTAATCTTCTGCTCCCCCCGCAGGCCAATCATCAGCGTCCCCGTCTCCGTTTTCTCCAACTGATCCCTGTCCAGCATGTACAGGAGCAGCTCACGATACTCTTCCTTCGTGATCTTCTGAAATGGGGTGAGGGTCAACAAATTCTGCGCCAGAACAGCGGGGCTTGCCTCCCCCGCCCCCGCGAGAAAGCTCATGGTCTGATGGTACAAAAGTCCATAGGGCAATGGATCGCCAGCGATAGGTTCGATCCATCGCTCCCGCAGGTACAGCCTTATCACTGCCAGGGCGTATAGAAATTCCCAATGAATTCCTCGATACAGGACATCATCTTCCTCTTCCACTTCCCGCCGAAACGCAAACCACATTTCGGAGGGATTTCCCCGCCGCCCTGTTCGGCCCAGACGTTGCACAAAGCTGGACACCGAATAGGTGGTCCCTGTTTGCACGATCCTCTCAAGATTGCCGAGATCGATTCCCAGCTCTAGGGTCACAGTAGCGCCCGTCACCATGGGTCCCGTTTCCTGTTTCATCCTCTGTTCTGCCACTTCCCGCAGAGACGCCGACACATTTCCGTGGTGAACGAAATATATATCCGGAAGATGCTGTCTCTTAGCCAACCGCTTCAAATATGCGATATTCTCTTCCACCTCCGCTTTCGAGTTGGAAAAAAGAATGCAGCGCCGACCCTTCGTAATGTCAAGCAGGTATTGATAGTAGTCCTCCTTTCTGTAGAGTCCCGGCCCCGCCTCATCCGACAGAGGGAAATACTCTACACTCAGCCGGACACGCCGACCCTTCGACGAAAAGCGCGGCGCCTTATACCCTATCCCCGAACCTTGGCTGAGCCATTTCCCTGCCATGTCCGGGTCGCCCACCGTGGCGGACAAGCCGATCCGTCGGGGGCTGTATCCAATGATTCTGGCCAATCGCTCTAAAATGCACAGCAGTTGAGCCCCTCTCTCAGCTCCCATAAAATAGTGAACCTCGTCGATGACCACAAAGCGAAGATCCCCAAACAGGCGGTGTAGCGTGGAGCTCCGGCGCATCAGCATCGCTTCCAGGGACTCGGGGGTGATCTGAAGGATTCCCTGCGGATTGCGCAGCAAACGATCTTTTGCGGCGCTACTCACATCGCCGTGCCATTTTGTTACCGGTATATGGCCCTCCTCCAGCAGCTCCTCCAAGCGGTAAAATTGATCATTGATCAGGGCCTTCAGCGGGCTCACATATAGAACGCCCACAGAGCGGGAAGGATTCTGTTCAAGCAGCGTTAAAACCGGCAAAAAAGCGGCTTCCGTCTTTCCAGACGCAGTTCCAGACGATAACAGCAGATTGAGATTTGTATCAAAAAGGATGGAACAAGCTGCCGTCTGTACATCCCGCAGCTCATCCCATTTATGGCGATAGATATAGTCTTGAATAAAGGGTGCCAGCCGTTCATAAAACCCGCTCATAGAGTGAACTCCGCATAATCCTCGCTGACACCTTCCCCGCCCTGAGGGTCCGACACCTCGCTGGGAAACTCCTTCTCCGACATCAAGTCTCCCACGGTTTTGTCTGGATTTTGGTACAGTATATTGAGCAGCTCCACAAAATCCCGGATGATTTCCCGCGGCGTCAAGTTCTGGTTGGCGCCAACCCGCCCAAACTCCGTCTTGATAAAGCCGATCATGTCGTCCTGCGACAGTCGTTTCTCATACCCATATAATTGCGAGTGAATGTCCGCTAAGCGCTCAATCAGAACGTACATCTCCTCATAGGATAGAGGCTGTAGGCGTATGATGGGCGCCAACATATCGCGGGAGGTCTGGGACGCAAAACGCCCCTCCTCCAACCTGGAGCGGAGAGCCTCATAACTAAAGACCCCCCGGCGCGTATCTTCAATGCAGGTCGGCGTTGCACCCATAAAGATTCCGAGATGCCGCGCCTTTCCCTGGAGCACATCATTGTACATGGTGAGAATTTTTTCATAGTTATATTGTCTTGTGACTGCATTGGGAATTTTGAAGATGTTGACCAGCTCATCGATCATGAGCAGAAGTCCTTTATATCCCGCTTTGACAAAGAAAGCGGAAAATAGTTTGATGTAGTCATACCAATCCTCATCCCCAATGATGACCTGAACGCCAAGATCCCGCTTGGCTTCGGTCTTGGTGGCGTACTCGCCGCGAAACCACCGCAGAACCTTAGTTTTCATCTCCTCGTCCCCGCTGCGGTACGCCTCCCAGTACAGAGAGATTACTCTGGCAAAATCAAATCCATGGACCATCCCCTCCATGGCATCGACGGTCTCAAAAATCTGTGCCTTTACAGCCCTCTCAAAAGCCGGATCCCCCACGTCAAAAGAGGTGGAAGCCGCAACCTTCGCCTGGATGGCGGAAATCCATTTTTCCAGTATCAAGGGCAGCGCGCCGCCCTCCGGTCGAGCCTTGACGGAGAGGTTCTGGATCAATTCCCGGTAGGTAGCCAGCCCCTGATTCTTCGTCCCCATAAGCCGCCGTTCCGGTGAGAGGTCGGCGTCGGCTACGACAAAACCGCGGTCCATGGCGTGCCCGCGCATTGTCTGAAGTAAAAAGCTCTTACCGCTGCCATACCGGCCGACAATAAAACGGAAAGCCGCGCCGCCCTCCTCAATAATATCAATGTCCGTCAGCAATGCGCTGATCTCCGCCTCGCGGCCCACCGCGATATACCCCAGTCCGACTCGGGGAACTACGCCCCCCTTTAATGAGTTCAAAATTGCTGTCGCAATTCTTTTTGGCACCTTACCCTGCATAGAATTCCAATCCTCCTACAAGATCGATCGCACATCGTCCACATAGTCTTCCAGAATCCGAAACACGCCATTCACCTCTTCCAACACCGTGTCTCCAAGCCACTGGATTGCTTTCTCATTGATTTCCTCCGCCAAAACCTGCGGCATGACGCCTATTTCTTTTGCGAGAGCGGACAGGTCTTCCCCCTCTAAGACCCTTTTCAGAATGGCCGTCTCCCTCTCTGTGAAACAGGTTTCGGTAGAGGTTGGTTCCATATCCACAGGGGAAGCGGGAGCTCCCTGCGGCGCCGGCATCTCTTCCTCCTCTTCCTCCACCACAAGCTTCTCCTGAATCTTGTCGGCCGCCTCCCGTATCGATTGAAACTTTGCTGGGTCCACGACCACCGGCGGTCTCTGCTGTTTCTCTTCCTTCTTTTTTGCCTTAGCCTCCGACTTAAGCCGCTTGTATAGATCCATGCGATCCCATTCTAGACAATAGGTTTCCACACTTTTTTGGATTATACCGGCGATCTCCGTGGACAAACCTTCTGTCGCTTTCAGTTGATACGGATATCCTGTCAGCTGCCGGAGGATTCGCTCCGTCTCTCTGATGATTTGACCCACAAACCGCTCGTCAGCGTCATAATAGCGCCACCCCATCCAGCGGCCCCGCTTCCACCGGTAGCTCTCGCACCGGTTGACATAAATCTTCACTGTGTCAGGTTCCGAAGGCAGCAGGACCGGTGCATTGCCAAAGGGCGTCCAGTTGGCTGGGTACGGCTTTCCAATAAATTTTTCTGTCAGAGATTGGGACTTATCTTGAAAATATCCCCTTATATCTCTGACCACATAGCGGAAGGCCTCCTCCAGCCAGCTCGCTTTTTCTCTATAAAATCGACTCTTCTCAAAATGGTAGGACGAAATATCCTCAACCAGGCCTAAAAATCCATCCCAGCGATCGGTCTCCAAGGCCACTGCGATCTCTTCCATTCGAAAGGTGTCCATATCCTTTTCGCCGGCGACAAATGAGCGCAGATACTCCATATCCAGACCATAGTACAGGATATAATCGTGGATCCAAACAAATAGGTATCGATCGCATATCCCATAGACTCTTCCATAGTTGTGATACAGGGAAACTAACCGCTGCATTCCATCGTCCGCGTCCTGCACGCCGATCTGATTCAGAAGTTCGAATGCATACAGGTAGACGAATTCAATGTCCGCAGGCGGAAGCTCCCCCTGGCGCACCCTCGCCCTCCAGTAGAAGTACCACTGCAACTGTTTTCGATTCATCTTGGCGTAGGTCGGAACGGTAATCCAATAATTCGTCCAGTGGACTT
>JAHZBS010000183.1 GCA_019423265.1 Clostridiales bacterium | reverse complement strand
AGGGCATAATCGAGGTGATGGACCCGATCAACAGAACCGTCAATACGCCACCGATAGGTTCCACAATGCCGGATAGGGCGCCGTATACAAACGCCTTCCAATTTGGCAACCCTTCTTTTTTCAATGGAAGGGAGATGGCAGCGCCTTCAGGAAAATTTTGTAGCCCCATCCCCAGTGCCAACGCCATGGCGGCAGCCAGAGATACAGTCGAATCACTGCCGGCGGCGAGAGCGAAGGAGAGGCCTACAGCCATTCCCTCCGGAATATTGTGAAGTGTGACAGCAAAAACCAGCATGGTCGTCCGCTTAAGGGACGAGGGGAGGCCTTCCGGCGTGTCGCTGTCCGAGTGAAGGTGAGGCAGAAGTTTATCCAGCAACATGAGAAAGAGACCGCCCAGGGCAAACCCGCCAGCAGCCGGGATCCAACCCGCCATCCCCTGGGACTCCGCCATTTCCACCGCGGGGACGATGAGGGACCAGACGGACGCCGCGATCATAACGCCAGCCGCAAATCCTAGAAAGACGCGCTGATAGATCGGTTTAATTTCGCCGCGAAAGAAAAAGACGACGGCTGATCCGGCGGCTGTCATGAAGAAAGTAAAGCCGGTACCCGCCAGAACCATACCCAGCGCCGGCAGCAGATGATTCATCAAAATCCCCCTTCCGGAGCGTTAGCGACGGGGCAAAGAGAGTAATTTGTCACTAACGCCTCCCTTGAAATGAATGGTGTAGCTTTCTTTTATTATACGATGGAAATACACTTTGTCAAGGGAGGGGCAATGGATGAAATAGCAAATTTAGATACAAAGATCAGCGGATTTGAGTAAGCGTGGGGGAGCAAAAGTAGGTACAATAGACTAGTGTACGCTTTCAATAAAATAAAAAAATTCCCATTTCATTTGATCGGAGTCTGTAGTAAAATGGACTACAGGAATCTGCCGGCGGAGGGGGAAAACTTGTGGACGAAGGGGCGAGACTCTTTCAGTTTGATAACACTTTTTTTCAGGAAGACAAGACTATAGGCTTTCTGCGCCTATTACAGTTGGGAGAGCTACAGTGTGAGCGCAATTATGTTATACAGGAGCACACACAGGTCTGCAGTGAGATCAGCTACATTGTGTCAGGCGGCGGTTGGTTTTTTCAGAATGGGAAGCAAACCGCGGTGAAGAAGGGAGATGTCCTGATCAATCGCTTTGGCGAGACCCACAAGATTGTATCGGGACCCCAGGAGGGGCTTCGCTATTATTATATGGGGTTTCAGATCGATCAAAAGAGGATGGAGGCAGAGCTTGTGCCGGTGTCAGATTTTTTTGAGGGGAGCGGGTTGTCCGTCGCCCACGGTCAATTCCATCTTGCAGAGCCCTTCCACCGGCTGCTGAATGAATTTTATTCCTCCAATCTATATTCGTATAAAGTAGCGGAGGGGTTGATCTCGGAGATCCTAATCTATACTTTTCGATGCTTTTGCCAAGGCCCCAGCCGGCTGTACCGCCCGCCTACGAAGGAGAATGCATCCAGCACGGTCTATAGGATTATCCAATATATCGATTCTAACGTCGCACAGATATCCCACGTGAGGGAGGTGGCGGAGGCGTTGGGCTATAGCGGCAGCTATCTGTCTCATCTCTTTAAAGAAAAGACGGGAATGACGCTACAGAGTTATCTTGCCCAGCGTAAGATTGAGCGAAGCGTGGAGCTCATGAAAAGCGGATGTTACAGCTGGACCCAGATCGCCTTAGAGCTTCACTATGAGACGCCGCAGGCTTTTAGCAGGGCATTCCGGCGGGTGATGAAGGAATCCCCGTCAGAATTTATAGCCAACAATCATAAGAAAAGGAGCGAGTCAAATGAGTAAAGTAACGGTGGCAGTGATCGGATGCGGAAACATAGCCAACTCGGCGCATATTCCCTCGTATATGGCCAATCCAGACGTCCGGATCAAGTATTTCTGTGACATTATACCGGAGCGGGCACAGAATGCAGTGGAAAAGTATGGATGCGGCACGGCGGTGGCGGATTACCGCCGTGTGCTGGAAGACCCGGAGATTGAGGCGATTTCCGTCTGTGTGCCCAACAATATGCATTCCGTTATTTCCATTGACGCGATGCGGGCAGGGAAGAATGTCCTCTGTGAGAAGCCAGCCGCCCGCACGTATTCGGAGGCGCTTTCCATGCAGAAGGTACAGCATGAGACCGGAAAAGTTCTGAACATCGGAGTTGTCAACCGGTTCAACAATGGAGTCAACGTCATCAAGGATATCATTCTCAGCGGCGAGCTCGGGGAGATCTACCACGTATACGCCAGTTTTCGGGCACACCGGTCGATTCCGGGGCTCGGCGGCGCCTTCACCACGAAAGCCATTGCCGGCGGCGGCGCTCTCATAGATTGGGGCGTTCATTACCTGGACATCGTGATGTATTGCTGTGGAGACCCGTCACCGCTGACCGTATCGGGGGAAGCGTTCTGCAAGCTAGGGAAAAACATGAGAGAGTATGTCTATACCAGCATGTGGGCTGGCCCACCGAATTATGACGGAGTGTATGATGTGGATGACTCCGTGACGGGCATCATCAGAACCGATGGGCCCGTGATTACACTCCACGGCGCTTGGGCGCAAAACATTGGAGTCAATGAGACATACATTGACTTTATGGGGACACAGGGAGGGATTCGCCTTCAATATGGCGCTGATTTCACCATGTACACGTCCAAAAATGGCGCGCTATTGGAGACTAAACCCACATACAATACCCGCGATGCTTTTCGGAATGAGATCGATGCCTTTGTCCGGTGTATCCGGACGGGAGAGAAATTGCCGTCGCATATCGATACGGTTATTGTAACCGCCAAGATGATGCAGGGAATCTACGATTCCTCAGAACAGCACAGGGAAGTGCAGCTCTAAAAGGATTCAAAACAATATAAGTTTACGGCCAAGGGACAGCCTCCATTCGCCACGGCGGATCAGGGCTGTCTCGTTTTGATCCCGTGGGAAATTGCAGTACAAGAGATGCATCAAATTGACAAATGATGGAATGCTAGTCAAAAAGGAGGTTATATCCATGCCAACAAAAGGTCTGCAAGAACGCCTACAAAAGAAGTATTATCGGATCCATCCGGTAACGGATTTCCGCGATTTGGTGCGCCAGAGCGCTCAGCGCCACAGGAAACGAATCGCCTTCCGATGGAAAGACGAGGGGGGAGTGCAGGAGGTTACGTACGAAAGTGCGTATACCGATGTGTGCGGGTTAGGGACGGTTCTGTTGGAGCAGAATCTGAAAGGCGAAGCGATTGCCCTCATTGGAAAAAATAGCTATGGCTGGGCGATCTCCTATCTGGCGGCATCCTGTATTGGAACTGTGGTTCCCCTGGATAGAGAAATGAATATTCAAACCATTGCCTATCTGATCAATGCGGCTCATTGCCGGGCGATTATCGCGGACAAAGAATTCATGGATGGATTTTATGAAGCGGGATTATTGCCGGCCGATATCGCGTTCTTCTGTCTGGATCAGGGGCCGGAGGTGGAGGGAAGCCTACAGCGCTTACTCAAGAGAGGGCGATGGCTCATCGAACATGGAAGTCAGGATTTTGACAAAGTGCAGATCAATCCCCAGGAGTTTCATATTCTGATTTTTACATCGGGAACCACTGGAAACCCAAAGGGGATTATGTTGTCTCACAGCAATATTTGCTCCAACATCATGGCCATATCTCGGATCGTGCGTGTAAAGAGCAGCGATCAGGTTTTATCGGTTCTTCCGCTCCATCATACCTATGAATGTACCCTTGGATTTCTGCTCATTTTGTATAAAGGGGGGTGTGTGACATTCTGTCAGGGGCTTCGGCACTTGCATGAGAATATGGAAGAATTTCACCCTACGATCCTTGTGACGGTTCCCCTGCTCCTTGAGAAATTCCACCGGAAACTGATGAAAGGCGTGGAGGTATCCCTGGGGGAGCGCTATCCCAAGCAGCTTTCAAGGCAGGGCGATGTAGGAGAGTTCTTGGACACCGGTTCGCCGGTCTTGATCTCTATGGTGAGAGCGAAGGCGCGCAACGCGCTGGGGGGAAGGCTGCGCCTAATGATTACAGGAGCGGCTCCCATAAGACCCAAAATAATTCAGGATCTGCGGCGGTTGGGCTTTCGGACTTTGCAGGGGTATGGGCTCACAGAATGCTCGCCCCTGGTTGCGGCAAACAATGACTTTTACTATCGCACGGATGCGGTGGGAATGGCCATCCCGGATACGCAGATCCGGATTGAAAACCCGGATGAAAGCGGTGTTGGAGAGATCCTTGTGAAGGGGCCTGGCGTCATGCTTGGATACTTTCGAAACCCGGACGAGACAGCCCGCTGTATGCGGGACGGCTGGTTTCACACGGGGGATCTGGGGCGGATGAACGGGGATGGTTTTTTGTTCATTACGGGCCGGAGCAAAAATGTCATCGTGACAAAGAATGGGAAAAAGATATTTCCGGAGGAATTGGAGGAACATCTATACCGAAGTGGCCTGATCTCAGAGGCTATGGTTACGGGGGAGCAATATGCAGGCGACGATGAGACATATGTCAATGCCCACGTATTTCCCAATCTGGACGCGGTGCGGGAGCTCTTAAGGGTCAGCGCGCCGACAAAAGAGGAGATTTGGACCGCCCTACAGGATGTGGTCCGCGATGTCAATGGAAAGCTGCCAAGCTATAAGCGCATCCGAAAGCTTCAGATCCGCGACACGGAGTTTGAGAAGACGACGACTAAAAAAATTAAGAGGTGAAGCGGTAAAAGAGTTGCAATCCAACCATGAGTGCGATATACTTTCTCTGATATTGTAGTTCTTGGACGGAGGAGGAAGGCATATGGAAATAGAAGGAAACTGGATTTTCGGGCCTGGCAGCAAACCCTACGACTGGTGGATACTGCGGCGCAGCT
>JAHZBS010000182.1 GCA_019423265.1 Clostridiales bacterium | reverse complement strand
AGACACAATCCCAGATCATCTGATGGCGGTTGAAAGCAATCGCCTCCTGATACCAGGGATCATCCAGGACAGTCTGGCTATCCTGAACGATCCTTGAATCCCCATAATTGACGAGAGAATTTTCACTTGGAGTCCAGTAGAGGATAAGTTCTGGACGATATTGATGGGGAGAAATGAGGGACGCCACATATTTTTCAATGTTGGTGAGAACCTGATTTGTTTCTGTATAGCTCATCCCGCTCAGATCCGTCTCCAGATATTGATGCAGCGTTTTTGCCAGATAAATGCTCTCCATAAGCTTCTGCAGCGCCTGCACATTCGAATCGATGTTCCGCACCGCATAGCTCATTTGCTGCTCCGTCTTTTTATGGGTTTCTTTCAAAAGGATTGAGGAATATACATAGGCGGAAACCGTGATGAGGACCACGATGACCATGAGCAGTGTGGCTCCCACAAACACAAGAAATTTATTTTTTGCCTTCAGATTCTCGATCCAGTTTCTTTTCATAGCATCTCCATCCTATCTTGCTACCTGTAATGGCAGTTATCCCGGTATTCCCTGGGCAGCATACCAGTCTCATTTTTAAAGGCGGCGGAAAAATAGGGGGCGCTGTCATATCCCACCTGACGGGCAATCTCATGAATTTTTAAATCACTGTTGCGCAGCAGCCCCTTCGCCCGGGCAATCTTCTGCTGAATCAGGTATCGGTTCAGATACTCGCCGGTCACTTGATAGAAGATTTTAGCCGTATAGCCCCGGCTCAGATTGATTTTGTCTGCGATAATTTCCACTGTTAGGCCCTGATCCATCTCCTCCTCCACCAAGCTCTGGATGCGGCTCACAATGGCAATATATCTGTCGTTGGCTGACTGCGTCACGAAACGGCTTAGGGTACAGAGCGATACCTCAATCTGTTCTGTGATTTGCTGCAGTGTTCCCAGAGAAAGAAGTGTCTCATAGGGTGAGGCGTCTGCCAAAAACGCTTCCGTCGGCGCGGCGCGCAGTGTGCCGACGCTGGTGATCACAGCGCTAAGCAGCTCAATGCACATACAGCGGAGCATCTCAGCGGAAAGCCGAACTTGGGAAAGTTGCTGCATCCAGCGGCGGGTCAACATCTGGATCTCCTCCTGATTGCCACAGAGCACAGCCTGGATTAATGCCTCATGACAAGGATTGATTGGGGGCGGAAGCCGTCCATCTTTCGAGGAGACACCGTGATAGATAATGACCTGTCCTTTTCCAGCAAAAAATCGATCCTCTACGGCCGCAAGCGCTGTGCGGTACGATTCTGGTGCTTGCCCATACTCCGACACAGGGATCCCAATTCCCGCCGTCATGCTGATCCCATAGAGCAGCCCCGCCTGCTGGACGAGCTGACCGGCGAATTGAGCTAGCTCCGGGTACGGCTCCTCTGTCTCACAGCCTGTGAGGATAACACAATCCCGTGAGTCCTCCCAGAAGCAGCAGGCCATCTTGCGCTCCGCTGTCAGCTGCTGTATGGAGTTTTGCAGCTCAAGACATATCCTCTGCCGGCTATACTCATCAGTCTTTATTTCCGGGTCATCGTGCGAAAGCACAAGAACACAAAAGCGATCCACCGGCACCGGTATGTGGTAGAACTCGAGCTGATCTTGAAAAAGCTGCGGTTCTGGCTCCGGGGACGTAATCCACCGGCGCAGAAATAAATCCCGCAGCTGAGGCATTTGCTGGCGCAGCTGCTGCTGAAATAGATTTTTCTCGTAAAAGCTCCTCTTATCCGCGATACATTGGGCTGTCACCTTCTCCAATACTTGGCGCAGTTCTTCTTCTCGGATAGGTTTGAGAATATAGGCGTCCACCTCCGCCGTTATGGCCGACCGGGCATACTGAAAATCCTGATGCCCAGATACCAGCAGAATGTGGACATCGCGGCGCCGCTTTCGGATTTGCTGTGCCAGCGTCACACCGTCCTGGTGAGGCAACACGATATCGGTAATGACAATATCCGGATGAATCTGTTCATCCATGTCCAAAGCTAATCTGCCGTTCTCCGCCGCCCCTGAGAAGACCAATCCCAGCTCATCCCACGGGATCAGCTTCTTTAACAATTGAAGATCCTTTTGTTCATCTTCCACCAGCAATACGCGCAGCATAGGATATTTTTCCTCCGAATCTTTTGATTGATCTTCTTTAGTATAGCATATTTTCCACAAAAAATCTAAAGAGTCTACAAAAACGATAGATATTATACAAATCTCTTGTTGCTTCCTGCCAACTATTTTAGATACAATAGAGACAGAAAGACTGCAGCCTTCCTAATACAAGATAAAGATTGTATCAACACGAGGAGGAAATTCGTATGGTAAAAAAGAAGTTGATCTGTACATTGCTCTTAGCCACAATGCTGGCCACCGGATGTAGCCGGGGAAGCGCGGACTCTTCCCAGGAGTCAAATGAAACCTCCAGCGCGCCGCTCTCTTCCTCTGGTGAAGACAGCAACAGCCAACAGGCAGGCCCCTCCGGGTGGCCCACAGTCTACAAGGAAGATCCGGAGAACCTGGAATGGATGGAGGATACAAGCCCTGTAACCCTGACCATGTTTAAAGGGGAAGTCATCACCGATGGCTGGAACTGGGGCGACGACAGAGTCACAGAATACATTACGGAGCGCACTGGGGTCAAGTTGGACGTGCAGTTTGCCCAGAGCAGCGATAATAACGAATTAACCCTAATGCTTGCCTCCGGCCAGAAACTGCCCGACATCATCGCCACGGTTTACCCCAGTTCCATTCAGTATAACGAGATGATACAGGGGGATTACATCCACAAAATTGACGAGCTGATCGACGAATACTGCCCCTCCATGTGGGATCTGCTATATCCGGAGGAAATCGAATTCAGCAAAATGGAGGATGGACATATCTATTATGTTTCCCGGCAGACCCAGTCCGTCAGTTATTCCAATTCCCCCTACTTCTATATGAACGGACATATCGCCACCCGCACCGATATCCTTAAAGAGCTGGGATGCAGTATTGATGAGATTAAGACCACGGACAAATGGATCGAGGTCATGGACGCTTTTATGGCGCGCAAAGATGAGTGGCCTGAGGTTAATTATCCCATCTACATCTACCAGCCATCCTTGACCAGCGGCGCTTTCGACGGAATGTTCGGCGGCGAGACAACCTCCTCTCCCTACCGCTACGATATGGAGACGGATACCCTCTCCTACTGGTTTGAAAGCGAACGCGGCCTCGAACAGCTGAAATTCTGGAACCGCATGTATAGGGAAGGCTATCTGCCCAAAAACGTCTTTACCGATGACTTCTCGTCCATCGTTCCCCAAGGCAGCTTTCTGTTTTTGTTGAAGAATAATGCCTGGGAAGTGCCAGCCAATAAAGCAGCGATTGCGGAAAATGTGGAGGGAGCCACCGTCTCCTTTATCGCTCCCATAACCAATGCTCCGGATCAGGAATGGTCCATGGCGATCTCCATGGTGAGTCCTATGATTATGCCGAACACGGTTATCACCAAGGACTGTGAGCACCCTGACCGGGCTATTCGTCTGATGGAGTTCCTCAAGACCGAGGAAGGAAATCTCGCCGTGACCGCGGGCATCTACGGTGAGCACTGGGAGCTGGGTACCGATGATCAGGGTGTCAACTATCCCAATCCCATTGGCGAAGCGGCGCTGGCTCATTTCGATATCGCAAAACTGAATACGCTAGGCATCTATAACAGCACCAAAACTTGGATTGCGGTGGATACTCTCTATGATGACATTGCGGGATACCCACAGCGGTTCGACGAGGAGAACGAGGAGATTACGGCAGGCCGCGATCTGTGGAAGCCGTATGTCAAGACCAACCTCGCGTCAGCCCTGCCAGATCTGGTGACCATCGAATCCGGCACGACGGAATCCGATATCGAGGGCAACTGCTCCGATATCTACGAAAATATGATCATTGACATCATCCTGGCTGAATCTAAGGCGGAATTGCAAAGCCTGTACGACAAAATGATCGCAGACATAAACAGCGTTGGAAAAGAAAATCTATTTACTATTCTGCTGCCCAAAATACACGACGTGAAAGCTTCCCTGGAAGCCTCCGGCATTGTGTTTGAATAAGCGGCTGCCGTTGGCCTCGCTGAGATTTGTGGCGGGGCCAGCCTTTATAAAATGCAAGGAGGATTCTCTGTGGCACAACAAATCAAAACTTTACAGCCAGCCGCCGTCAGGCGGCGCAAAGGCTATGGCATCCGGCGATTTAAGAAGGAGCTTCCCTTTCATTTCATGATCTGGCTTGCCATGGCCTTTGCCCTGATTTTCAACTATATCCCCATGGGAGGGCTGATGATCGCCTTTAAGGATTACCGCATGCGGGATGGAATTTTGGGAAGTGCCTGGGTTGGACTGAAACATTTCCAGAACATATTAAGCGACTTTTATATGGGCAATGCGGTGATGAATACCATTGGACTGTCCATGTTAAGCATTCTGATCTCCATCCCCGTCACCCTTTTCTTTGCCATCCTGATTAGGGAGTTGTCCAACACCGCTCTAAAA
This sequence comes from Clostridiales bacterium, assembly GCA_019423265.1. The sequence continues at coordinate 384 of JAHZBS010000182.1, read as the reverse complement.
AGAATCGTTCAGACCATCAGCTATCTGCCTCACTTTATCTCCTGGGCCATCATGGCGGTGCTCTTGGATAACTTTTTGAATGTCAACGACGGAATCATAAATGTTGTGATCAAAGCCTTGGGTGGAGAGCCAATCCACTTCTTGGGCTCGAAAAACCTTTACTGGCCTCTGATTCTTATCGTAGATCGGTGGAAAGAAACTGGCTGGAGCGCCATTATCTATTTAGCGGTCATGTCCGGCATTGACGAATCCCTGTATGAGGCCGCCAAAATAGACGGCGCTGGCCGGCTGGCCCGGATTCGATATATCACGCTGCCTTCCCTCTCCAGCATCGTAGCCATCATGCTCATTCTGGACATGGGCAGCATGGCGGGAACAGGGTTT
>JAHZBS010000181.1 GCA_019423265.1 Clostridiales bacterium | reverse complement strand
CAGACCCTGATTTCTACATTATACGACTCCCTTCGCCTTTTGGCAACCGCCAAACTGACCAATAACCTCCTTAAAAAATCAGATAATTTGGAATTTTATGCGCGCTGCTAGATAATCTCCAGGTGATCCCTGTCCGGCAAAGGCGGGAATGAGTCATTGACTCGATCCTGATACCAAAATGCCACTGAGGAGATATCATCCTGCAAGGGCAAAAACCGGCCGCCGCTGCGCCAGCCCAGCGCCTGGATCGTGACGCGGATATCTTCGTCAAAATAGATGGGATCGCAAATGTGCCAGCGATATAGGGAGAAGCGCTGCTGCGACTGATACGCTCCGTCGGGCTGCTGAATTTTGTGCAGGCCACTGTACGGCGTAGTGAACACGGTGTACTGCCCTCCGATATCGAAGTTAAAAGCGCCGCAAAAATAGTCTTCCGTCCCGGTTCCGCAGATGGTCGGGTAGTCTGTATCGCCATCGAGATAGAACTTGATTTCCCCTTCCCCCCACCATCCGGTGTTGTTTACGCCCCAGTAGAGATACGTCCCCACATACTGCCCTTTTCCGCGGACGTCATCCAGAATCGTATAGACCTCTTTATAGGGAAGCGGATTGACCCGGCGGAATTGGGCGTGAAAATAGGCGCAGTCCTCCGGCAGGTCCGTGAGAATATAATCAATCTGATAAAAGACCGTGATGCGCTCTGTATAGATGTTCTCCAATGTCATACGGCAATGCCTGTAAAATGGCATTGCCCAGTAGCAGTTGAAGCCTCCCCTCGGATTGACACAGACCGCAAGCGATGAGTAGGGTACGCAGTGGCTGGAATCGGAGCTTCCAAAAAAATCACCCAGCGGCGTCTCGATGGACGGCTTTTCATTTCCGTCCCAGTAGGTGCGGAGGATAAGGGTGCGGTCCTTCTGTGTACACTCTACAATCCAAATATGTTTGATGACGCCGGGGCCCTCGATATCCGCCAGCTCCACCGTCTCCCCCGGTTCAATCGAGATACAGGGCGATACCTTCCAGCCAACCCCCAGATCGCGGGCATTGGCATTGTCCTCCGCGGGCACGGCCCTGCCGCCGCCGCCCTTCTCCCCCTTAAAATTTTCCGCGCTGATCGACCTCGACTTTGCCGTGGAAAGCCGGGTGATATTGTGCAGTGAAGTTCCTAACCCATTTACCATTTTGTGTTCCTCCTTCAGAGTTTTCCTTTATTTTATACGGAAACCATGGTATAATAAATGCCATATCTTGTGCTTCTATTTATCAATTCTTGCAAAGAAGGAAGGAAACTTCTGGTGAATCTCAATGTGATCGCACCCTACATCCGGGTGGCTATGCGCTCAAATCTGATGGTTCCCTTTACACTGCGGCAGCGAATTATTTTTGACTATGAGCTGATTTATCTGGAGCAGGGAAGCTGGGATCTCACCGTAGAGGGGCGGCAGTACCGATGCCATCCATCGGATATCATTTTGCTGCGCCCAAATCAACAGCACGAGATCCACAGCGTTGGCAACGTTCCCATATCACAGCCCCACATTCACTTTGATATGCGGTATGACGAGTACAGCGAACAAGTGTATGTCTCCTACAAAAATCGGGATGGTTTTACACCGGAGGAATTGCGGATGATCCGCCCGGATCTCTTCCAGGGGGCCCCCCTGTCCTCGCCTCTGCTCCGCATCCCGGATCTTGAGTATTTCAAATGGCTTTTTTTTGATATCCTGGATATTTTTGCGGAAAAGAAGAGTCTGTATCCCCTGGCATACCGGGCAAGATTCATTCAACTTTTACAGTATATTTTAAAAGAAAATCTTCCGGACATAGAACATGACGGCGCCTTATCCCACGTGCCGGATATCCGTGTCGTCAAAGAGTACATCGACAACAACTGCGCCAACGCCATTTCCCTGGAATCTTTAGCGCTGCAATTTCACTATGATAAATATTATCTATCCAAAAAATTCCGGGCGGCCTACGGCATACCGGTGATACAATACTATCACCGCGTTCGGGTGAACGCCGCAAAAGAGCTTCTCCTACAGACTCGCTCCGTCACAAAGACGGCGTTCCTCCTCTCCTTCCCCTCCATCTACGCCTTCAGCCGGTTCTTCAAGACAATGACCGGTATCTCCCCTTCCCGCTGGATCGCGGGCCTATAACCGGGCTATGACTTTCGACGGACACTTCTCCATGCACAGTCCACACTGCGTACACAGGGAGGCGTCAATGCGGGCCACGTTTCCCTCCATGGCAATGGCTCCGGAGGGACAGGTTTTGACGCACAGGGTGCAGCCAAGGCAGCCTGCCTGGCACAGCGCTTTCACGTCACGGCCTCGGTCCTGCCCCGAACAGGCAACCCGCACTCTCTGCGATTGGGGGATGAGCCGGATGACATGTTTAGGACAGGCCGACACGCAAGCGCCGCACCCAACGCATTTGGACTCGTCAACTTTCGCAATGCCGTTGGTCACATGGACGGCATCGAACTGGCAGACATCGACACAGCAGCCGAAGCCCAAACAGCCGTATTCACAGGATTTAGGGCCTTTGCCCGGAATCACGGAGGCCTCTATACAGCTCTTGATCCCGCTGTAGGCCAGCTTTTGATAGGCGACATCGAAGGTTCCGCTGCACTGGACGAAGGCAACCATCTTCTCTTTTTGCGTCACTTCCACGCCCATAACCTGTGCCAACTGGGCTGACACCGGCGCGCCGCCGACAGGACATGCGTCCAGGGGAGCGCTATCCTCCACAATCGCCCTGGCGTAGGCATCACAGCCCGCATATCCACAGCCGCCGCAGTTTGCTCCCGGCAGGCAGCCGCGAAGCTTCGGGATCCGCTCATCCTGCTTGACTGCAAATTTCTTTGCGGCGAAGCCCAGCAAGACGCCGAAAATCAACCCCAGCACTCCCAATATGAGAATCGGGACTAAAACATTGACAAACATGGCGCGACTCCTCCTATATCAGTCCTTGAAATCCCAGAAATGCAATCGCCATCAGCCCCGCCGTTATCAGCGCGATGGGAAAGCCCTCAAAGGCCCTCAAAATCTTGTTGTGCTGCGTCCTCTCCCGGATGCCGGCAAAGAGTACGATGCCCATGGTAAATCCGATGGCGGCGGAAAAGCCGCTGACAACGCTTTCTAACAGGCTGTAGTCCGACTGCATGTTGATCACGGCCACGCCCAGCACCGCACAGTTCGTCGTGATCAGCGGCAGATACACCCCGAGGGCAGAATACAGCGAAGGGCTGACCTTCTGAATGACCATCTCCACAAATTGTACCAGGGATGCGATGACGAGAATGAAGGCGATGGTGTATAGATATTCTTTCTGCGTTGGCACTAAAATCCAGTTATACACCATATACGAAAACGCCGACGCCAGCGTCATGACAAAGGTGACAGCCATTCCCATTCCCAGCGCCGTCTCAATCTTTTTCGAAACGCCGAGAAAAGGGCAGATCCCTAAAAACCGGGACAACACAAAATTGTTGACAAAGACAGAGCTGATTATGATGACCAGTAACGTAGGCATTCCTCACTCCTCCTTTTCCGCATCGCGCTCACCTGTTTTGATCTCTCTGCGGGATTTCAGGTGATTAAAGATTGCGAGCAGGATTCCAAGCACAAGGAATCCCCCTGGGGCCATGATCATAATGACGGCTGGCTGAAAGGAAGCCGGCGTAATTTTTACACCAAAAAAGGTGCCCGCGCCTAACAGCTCCCGGATGATCCCCAACACGGTTAGGGCGATGGTAAATCCCAATCCCATGCCCAGACCGTCAAAAACCGACGCCAGAGGCGGATTCTTGGAGGCATAGGCTTCAGCCCGGCCAAGAATAATACAGTTGACAACTATCAAGGGAATATAGAGACCGAGAGATTGATACAAGGTATCATAGAAAAAAGCTTGTAGGAGAAGATCGATGATGGTGACAAAGGTGGCGATGATGACGACAAAAGCCGGGATTCGAATTTTGTCCGGGATCACTTTGCGGAGCAGAGAGATAACAAGATTGGAACCCATCAGCACCGCCGTCACAGATAGCCCCATGCCCAGACCGTTAACCGCCGACGTGGTGACGGCCAGCGTGGGACACATGCCTAACACTTGAACGAAGGTAGGATTCTCATCGAGAATTCCCTTTTTTAAGTTCGACAGCAGCGTTGACATCTAGTTTCCCTCCTTCAGATACGTTGTATAATACTGCAATGCCTCATTCACGCCCCCGGTGACGCCTCTCGATGTGATCGTCGCACCCGATATGGCAGAGATCTCATTCTCCGCCGCGTCCCCCTTTACAACGGTCAGCGTTTCCTTCGCATTCTTCCCGGAATATTGATCGGTAAAATCAGCTTCCGCCGCTTTTGCCCCCAGCCCCGGCGTCTCCCCGTGGCTGATGATCGATACCCCTGTCACGTTGCCATCGGCATCGATGCCAACCGCCAGCTCCAGATCTCCGCCGTAGCCGGTTCCCATCACTTTCATGGCAACGCCGCCGTTTTCCGCCCTGTAAACCTCCAGGACGGCTTCATGGCCTGGCTGAACCTCCAGCTTGGTCAGCGCGCCTGCATCCGGCAAAACCTTCGCGTAGGCCTTCTGGTTGACGGCCTCCTTCTTATCCGCGATGACATCCTTCGTGGATTCATAGACAAAACCTAGGCAACAGCCGGCGATGGCCGTGATCAAAAACAGGATCGCTCCAAGGCGGACCAGATCGTTTCGAAAAAACGCTGTCATCTTGGAACCAGCCGGCATCTTGTGTCCATCATTTTGCATGCTTCTTCACCTCCCCGTAGATCTTGGGAACTGTAAAGCGGTCGATCAAGGGAACGCAAAGGTTCATGAGCAAGATCGAAAACGAGACGCCCTCGGGGTACCCGCCATACCGGCGTATGATCGCCGTCAGCAGTCCGCAGCCGATCCCCATAATCCATTTGCCCTTCTTCGTCATGGGGGATGTG
>JAHZBS010000180.1 GCA_019423265.1 Clostridiales bacterium | reverse complement strand
GTTATCCTGGTACGCACAACTTCCACCTCCATTGGTTTGTTTCAAACAAGGGCTTTGCAAAAAAGCACAAAAAAAAAGAACCCTTAAATTTACCTATTTACTTTAGCACAGTTGCCAGTAAAAGTCAATAGGATGGGTAAAATTCTACGATTTTTATTTTGTTGAGGGGGTTCTATATCTTCATCGCAATGGTCATAAACCGTATGGCAACATGGGGGTACACACGCCGCAGCGCTTCGCCGCAAGCCTCAACCGTGCTCCCGGACGTGTAGATATCGTCCATCACAATAATATTCCCTCCCACAGCCGGATCCTCCACAGCCGCAAAAGCATCCTGTAAGTTCTTCTTGCGCGCTGTGGCGCTCAGCGCATTCTGCGGACTGGTATCCCGCACTCTGACCAACAGCTTCCGCATTGTGCAGCCCGTCTGCTCTGCAAATTCCTTTGCTAATACCTCCGCCTGATTATAGCCCCGGCCATGATACCGCTTTGCATGAAGTGGAACCGGCGTCACGATCACAGGCCCTTGGGTTGCTCCGCCATGGGGCCACAAAGTCTCCGCCATACAGCGGGCAAAGACTTTTCCATACGCCTTTTGTCCATCGTATTTAAAGCGGTGAATCGCCTCCTGAACCGCTCCGTCATAGACAAAAAGGCTCTTGCCCGGAATCTGAATGCGGTGAAGGCTGCAATTCTGACATAAAGCTCCCTGTCTGGAAACCGGCCGGCCACACTGCCTACAGCCGGGTTTCGGCAGATAGTACTCTTCCGGATGGCAGTTGACACAGATCCCAATACGGTCCGGCCACGGAAGAGTCCGCTGGCAGAACAGGCAGCGCGGCGGGTAGAGAAGCTGCACCGCGTCCTCCACTCCGCGCGCGAGAATTCGCTTCCATCTCGCCATATATCCCTCCATCCCCCTGTCTCAGCGGCATTTCTTGATCCGACGTTCTGGGCGGCAATCCGAAACCTTAGATCTCTTCCAACAATGCGGAGGTCTTGACCTCCTCCTTCAACCGGTTCTCCAGCGCGGTGTATCGAATGGTCGGCCGATTGTTGTCCACCATGCGCCGCACCATGTCCTCCTCCCCGATGACCACAACGTATTGCCGGGCTCTCGTGACAGCGGTATACAATAGGTTTCTGGAAAACAGCATGGCCGGACCGCTGTGGATCGGCAGAATGATGATGGGACTCTCCGTCCCCTGCGCCTTATGGATCGTGACCGCATAGGCGAGCTCCAGCTCCTCCAGCGCCGTATAGTCGTACTCTACTTCTTTTTTATCATCAAAAATCACAGTCAAACAGCGGTCCTGCGGATCAATGGTCTTGATGCGTCCGATATCGCCGTTAAAAATCCCTTCGCCCTCGTCCAGGGGATACCCGAATCGATTGAGGACTTTCCACGGGGTATTGTAGTTGTTGCGGATCTGCATCACCTTGTCCCCCTCCCGGAGCTTGATCTGCCGAAACTCCAGCTCCTTTTTCGACGGCGAAGGGGGATTCAGCGCCTCCTGCAAAATCTGATTCAGCGATTCTACCCCTAGATATCCGCGCTTCATCGGACTTAGCACTTGGATATCGTCTATCGGTGAGCAGTGGGCAAACTTGGGCATCCGATGGAGGATGACATCCACAATCGTGCGGGCAACATCCTCCTTGCGGCGGCGGCGCATGAAGAAAAAGTCTGAATCCTTCTGATTGAAAATGGGATATTCCCCCTGGTTGATCCGATGGGCGTTGGTCACAATGGCGCTCAGCCCCGCCTGCCTGTAGATCTGCGTCAGCCGGACTACCTTAATGCAGCCGCTGGCGATAATATCCTTCAGCACATTGCCTGGGCCCACCGACGGGAGCTGATCCATATCGCCCACCAAAATCAGGCGCGTCCCCGGCATGATCGCCTTCAAAAGATTATTCATCAGCAGGACATCCACCATGGACACCTCATCTAAAATCACCACATCGGCCTCCAGCGGATGCGTTTCATGTCGCTGAAAGGTTTGCTTGGCATCCTCCTCCTGCATATACTGAATTTCCAATAGCCGGTGAATGGTGGACGCTTCCCGCCCCGTCGCCTCTGTCATCCGCTTAGCGGCTCTTCCGGTGGGCGCCGCCAAAAGCACTTCCTCGTCCATCCCCTCCAGGATATCCAACAGGGTGTTGATGATCGTCGTCTTCCCCGTGCCAGGCCCTCCCGTAATGACCAAAACTCCCTCCGACAGCGCTTCCATGACGGCTTCCTGCTGATTGGGCGCTAGGGTGATCTTCGCTGCGCTTTCCACCTGCTTAAGCCGGTCGGCTTTTTCCTCCGGCGCGATCTCCTGCCGTACCTCCGCCAAGCTCAACAGACGCCGGGCGATCCCCTGTTCCGCCGTATAAAAGGATGTGAGGTACACCCGCGTCTGGCCATTCTCCTCTTTTTCCACAGCGTCGCCCTCCATGATAAGCTCGGTGAGGGCGTTCTCAATCTGAATTCCTGTCACGCCAATGAGCTGGTAAACGCGCTCCTCCAGCATATCCAGAGGCAAAAACACATGCCCCTCGCAGGAGGATTCCCGCAGGATGTATTTGACCGCGCTTCGGATTCTGTGCGGCGATTCCAGCGGGATGCCGATCTGCTGGGCAATCTGATCCGCCTTCCGAAATCCTACGCCCTGAATATGATCCGCCAAGCTATAGGGATTGGTCTGCATCACATGTATTGCCGATTCCTTATATTGTCTGTAAATCTTCATTGCCAGCGCTGCCGTTATGCCGTAGCGCTGCAAAAAGATCATGGTTTCCCGGAGCTGGCGCTGCTCGTGGAACTGCTCCGCTATCTCACAGGCCCCCGCCTGGCTGATCCCTTTAATCTCCGCCAGCCGCTCCGGCTCCTGCTCCATCACCGCCAACGTATCCTCCCCAAACTTATCCACGATTCGTTTGGCCAGGGCAGCCCCGATGCCCTTAATCGCACCTGAACCGAGGTATCGCTCGATCGCCTCTCGGCTCTTTGGCAAGGTCTTCTCAAAGGATGCGACTTCAAACTGTTCCCCGTACGTGCTATGTTGTTTCCATACCCCGGTGGCAGCAATGGATTCCCCCGGCTGCACATCCGGCAGGATCCCTACCACGGTGATTCGCTCATCCTCCAGCTCAACTTCACAGACTTTATATCCATTGGCCTCATTCGAAAAAATGAGCTCTGTTACCAAGCCCTGGATCTCCTGTCCCCTCTGCGCCATAGTATCCTCCATTCATGAATCGAATGTCATCAGAATTTGCAACTGTATTTTCAGCAGGATTTTTGACACCCGTTTCCAACAGGAAAGAAAATAGAAGGAGATATCCGCTCGCCGCGATATCTCCTCTCTCCTTTTACTTTCTGCGGAGCTGATTCACCTTGTCCGTCTTCTCCCATGGAAGATCCAAATCCGGCCGTCCAAAGTGACCATACGCGGCCGTCTGTTTATAGATGGGCCGGCGCAAATCCAAATCCCGAATGATGGCGGCCGGCCGGAGGTCAAACTCCTCCCGGACAATATCCGCGATGCGCTCATCCGAGTAAACCCCTGTGCCATACGTATTGACTAAGATGGAAACCGGCTCCGCAACGCCGATAGCATAGGCGATTTCCAGTTCGCATTTGCGCGCCAGCCCTGCTGCAACCAAATTCTTAGCCACATAGCGGGCAGCGTAAGCCCCGGATCGGTCCACTTTCGTGGGATCCTTCCCAGAAAAGGCGCCGCCGCCATGGCTAGCATATCCGCCATAGGTGTCAACGATAATCTTGCGCCCGGTTAAGCCTGAGTCTCCCTGGGGGCCTCCGACGACGAAACGCCCCGTGGGGTTGATGAGATACCGCGTCTTCGCGTCCAACAGGTCTTCCGGTATTGTAGCCCTGATCACATCCCGGATAATATCCTCCCGCAACCGCCCCAGCTCCACATCTTCCCCGTGCTGGGAGGAGACGACCACCGTATCGATCCGGACCGGTTGATTGCCATCGTATTCAATGGATACCATGGACTTTCCATCCGGACGGAGATAGGGGAGCGTGCCATCCTTGCGCACGGCGGTCAACCTTCTCGTCAACCGGTGCGCTAAGGCGATGGGCATAGGCATCAGCTCCGGAGTCTCGTCACAGGCGAACCCGAACATCATCCCCTGGTCCCCCGCTCCGATGGCCAACTGTTCATCGGTCAGACTTCCTTCCTTTGCCTCCAGCGCCCTGTCCACGCCCATGGCAATGTCCGGGGACTGCTCGTCCAATGCCGTCAATACGGCGCATGTGTCACCGTCAAATCCGTACTTCGCGCGGTCATAGCCTATATCTTTGATCGTCTGCCTGGCGATCTTCTGTATGTCCACATAACAATTGGTGCTGATCTCCCCCATCACAAGAACCAATCCGGTGGTAACCGCCGTCTCGCAGGCAACCCGCGCCATAGGGTCCTTGGCCAATATGGAGTCCAGCACTCCGTCGGATATTTGATCACATATCTTATCCGGATGTCCTTCTGTCACCGATTCCGATGAAAAAAACCTTTTTCCCACTCCCACATATCCCCTTTGCTCTATTGATGTATCTCAAAATGGCCGTCCCCGTTGAGGTGTTCCACGAAACGGCCTGTCCCAATGGCCACACACGAAATAGCATCCTCCGCCACAAAGACATCCAGCCCCATATTGTCCTGGATCAACCGATCCAGACCTGTCAGCAGGCTGCCGCCGCCGGTCATGATGATGCCCCGCTCATAGATATCCGCCGCCAGCTCCGGGGGCGTCCTCTCCAAAACCCCGTGGATCGCCTCCACAACGGCTGATATGGGCTCCTGCATCGCATCTCGAATGTCGTCGGACGTAACCGGCTGGTTGACGGGCAGACCGCTGACCAAATTTCGTCCGCGCACATCCATGGAGCGCTTTTCATCCAGAGGATACGCCGATCCGATGGCAATCTTCACATCCTCCGCCGTCCGCTCCCCTATCAGAAGGTTGTACCC
>JAHZBS010000018.1 GCA_019423265.1 Clostridiales bacterium | reverse complement strand
TCATAGGTCATCTCCACAACCTTGCCATCCGCTTTTCCTACCGTATTGTAGATCCACTCCTCCGTGTCAACCCGGTAGAAATATCCGTTGCTGTCATAGCAGTAGTAGAAACCGTCAACATATTCGCCCGCGTAGACAAATTCTAGAATATCCGCTTTCCTCTTGTACTTGATGGGATTTTTCACATCAATTTGAATAAAGCTATCGCCTGCACTGTCATGCCAATCCAGAAGCAGATATCCGTAGAACGGTTCGGGATCCGCGATAACTTTCACTTTGCACTCTGCGGAGATATCGGTTCCCTTTACGGTGGCTCTGACTATGGTATCGCCTCCGGCAATGGCTGTGATCCGCCCGTTGGTCACAGTTGCGACGTCGGGATTCTCCGACGTCCACTCCACCTCCGTATTCTTGGCATTCCACGGCGTCACCGCTGCAAAAATTCTGGTTTCCTGCCCCGGGAACAGGGCAACAGAATCTCGATCCAGCGCTACAGCCGTGACCGTATCCGTCGGGGTGATGACCAGACTTCCATCGTAGGGAATGAACAGGGCGGTAACCTCGCACGCTTCATCAAACTCGCCTACGATGGCTGTGGCGCCAGTCTCTAGATTGATTTCGCTCAGGTGGCTGATAAGCTTTCCGGTGGTGCCATTATAGCAGAAGGCATACCAGTACATCTTGCCTGTGTTGTGATCATACGCCATGCTCTGGCGGTAATTTAAGGATACCCATTGCTCATCCTCTGTCTCGGACACTTTGCCTACGACCGTGGATGTTGCGTCAGCCTTATTGACTTTGCAGAGCTCGCCCCCCTTGCTCAATGCGTAGAGCTGGCCTTCCGTAGTACACCCCAGCGTTGCCATGCCTTTGCCGAACGCGCCGATGTCGCAAACGGTTCCGTCAAAGATGTCAATGGTGCTCAAGTACGCTTTTTTATCGTGGTAGGTAATGGCGTACAGTTTGTCATCCTCATAGCTATACGCCATATCGTAGACATCGCAATCCAATGTTTTGATTTTGCTCTGCGACCAATAGGTCCCCTGCGGCGTATAGACATTCAGCTCTTTCAGGGCATTGAACGTGATCACGTATCCATCCAAGTATTCTGCCGCGTAGATCCCATTCAGGTTTGCTGCGACGGACGCCTGGGAGACATCCTGCAACGGAGCCTTTACCATCGCTGCCGGAAGGCGGCCCGTCTCTCCCATGTTAAACCCATAGAGAGTCCCTTCCTCCAGCGCAACCGGCTCTTTCACACCATTATCCTTGATTCCCAGGTCGATATCATAGTCCACCTGATTCATGGCGTAATCCACGATGATCATCATAAAGTCATCGTCATACTCGGTGACATCAAATTCATAGTCGGCAATGGTTTCACCTGCCTCCAACTGCTCAATGGCATACCGCTCATATTCCACCGAACCGTTGGCGCTCTTGAAGATAACGGCGGCGATGTACTGATTGTCTCGGAAGGAGGCCCTCAGCTTAATGCGCCCCTCGCTATCCGTCACCACCTCTGTGGAGAGTAACACCGGTTTCTCCGTATCAATGGTGATCGGGTAGGTAAAACTCTGTCTGCTCCCATTATAGTCCAGCTCTGCTTCCACATTCAGGTTGACTACCGTATTATTTTCCAGGAACTCTCCGTCCTGCCCTGCGCCGTCCCACAGCTTCGGTGAGCGGTATATTCTGTATTTCATGGATGAGCTGTTGTACAGAGCTTTTGTCACATAGCGTTCCTCATGGGAATATAGGGCATTCCCCTCTGTGTCGGTCACGGTGATTTTCAGATTCTTGACATTGCGCAGCAGTGCGCTCTCCAACACATCCAGGGTGTTCATGTCCGAAATCGCATTGTGTACCGGATCGTATGCTGTCTCTACATACGGGTTGACGCCTAAGATGGATTCCTCCGTCCACAGATACGTCCCATACGAGTTGACTTTGCCCTCTGTCTCATAGTAATGGTCATGGGCATCAAATATAGGAGCCTGCGCCCAATCCCCATAAAACCCTAGATATGGCAGCGATAGCCCGATCCCGTCTTCATTGAGGGAATCGAGATACGTGAATCCTTCCACGTAAATACCGTTGGGGTACTGCTGGTCCAGAGCCTGCTTCTGATCCTCGGTCAAGGCAATGGCGACATTGACTGTGGCCGCTCCATTTCCCGGGACAATCAGCGCCTCCCTGTCAAGCTCCAAATCCTCTTTAAGCCCTGAAAGATTATCCAGAAACCGCATAATATCCTGGTCATCGCATAGATCGCCGTCTTGATCTATATCCGCCATAGCGGCCTCTCTGTTGCTGTAAGTCTCGCGGAGCATCAGGGTTCTGATATCCCGGGTATCCACCTCTTTATCATCATCCACATCATAATAGTAGCCCATGGCGGCGCTGTCAAAGGACACAGTCCCGCTCAACGCCATATCGCTTTCACTGAGCAGATCATAGGAGTCCCCTTTTTCATCTGTCTCCGTCCTGTATCCGTTAGTCAGAAGGGAATTGGAAAGGCTGTAGGCAAGGGAGTCCCCCGTCATATTGGAAACTGTGAAAGAATACTGGTAGCTACCTGTTTTCTGCGGATCATCCCACAGTTCCACCTTAGGTCTCTGTCCACTTTGGGATTCCACACTGAGATACGCCTCCGTCCCCAGCGCGTTTCCCACATTGACTAGACCGGCTCCCTGTTTTCTCGGGGAGTATTCCGTGCCGTTATCCTCCTTGCTTGGAATGGCGGTGCTCAGCAGAAGTTGATTTGTTCTCGCATGAATCTCCGCTTCTGACAGTTCCGGGTAGCGATCCCTCAGATACTGCTTCACCAAAGCCGCCGCACCTGCAATCTGAGGGGAGGCCATGGAAGTGCCTGTCTTTGTTCCATACATTCCCCCGTCTGTGGTGGAGAGTACATTTCCTCCGACGGCGGTGAGGTCCGGTTTCAAATTTAAAGACGAGGTTGCGCCCCAGGACGAAAACGTGCTCATCCTGAGAGCATCCTCCGTTCTACCTATGCCGATGGTGAGGGACGCGACGCCATTGTAGTACTGCTCGATCATATATTCCCCCAGCGCCTTGGAGATGGAGATACACGGGATGTGCCCTTCGCCGTCATTGATTTTCATAGAAGTTGTGCCATCGATGCTATTGTATACGATGACGCCCACCGCGCCAGCCGCCTGTGCGTTCTCCTGCTTTTTCATAAAGGTGATCCCGCCACCGCGCTGAACTAGAGCGATTTTGCCGTTGACTTCTGCCTCTTCAAAGTCCTCCACTTCAGCTCCATAGTTCCCGACAACGGCAAATGGAAGCTCCTGCCCCCCTGAAAAGTTTTTCATAAAGGCTGTGGCATCGCTCTGCGCCGAATCATTAAAGGTAATATTCTTTTGGCCTACTGTAAAAAACTCCGAAGCATTGTCCATGCTTGCCACTGTCGTCGCATTTGTATACACGCCCGGGGATGTGACAAGCCCGTTGTCCGGATTGGACGTGAGGTTATAATTGGTTCCCGTTGGATTTCCATAGCCTGCGTTATAATCATTTCCAGCTGCGACGGCCACCACTACGTCCGTATCGCAAATCCGCGCAAAGACTTCCTGTATTTCCTCCTCATCATTGGTAAACCCTGCCGCGGATCCGATGCTGATATTGATGGAATCACACCCTAGCCGGATCGCATCCTCCATAGCGGCCATTATGTCGCTGAAGTAGGCCCCTCCCCGGTTGCCAAAAACCTTCATAATCACCAGCTGCGCATCCGGGGCCACGCCGCTGATGGATGTGGCGCTGATCCTGTTTGCCGCCGCAATGCCGGCCACATGGGTCCCGTGATCGGAGCCGTTTGCGTCATTGTGATCCACCCGCAGGGAAGCGTCAATATAGTTAAAGGCGAATGGCACTTTATTGCTTCGATACAGCTTTTCAGCCGTAATGCCCTCCTGGACGGAGGATACATTTAAATCTTTGAGAAGGCCGTCGATCTTCTCAACTGTCAGAGAATCTGCCGTCGTCTCAAACTCGTCTCCGCCCTGAAAGCTTGGGTGATCCAGATCCAGCCCGGTGTCAATGATGGCAATCTTCGTGCCTTTACCGGTATACCCTGTCTCCTGCCAGGCGTTCGTCGCCCCAATGATATTGTTCGATTCATCCGCTGCCGGCGCCTCGTAGAGGGGGGATAGGATTACATCCCGGACGCCGTCCAGTTCTTTGAGGCCATTGATATTTCTGTATGGCGTGGTAATGCCAATACCGCAAATACCGATGGTGTAATAATAGGTAATGGTTATATCCTCAAAGGTATTTTCCACCTCATCTGCCACATTGTCCTGCTTTTTATTCATCCAAGATTCCATCACCCCGGCCCAAAAACTCTCCGAAATTTCGGAGGCCTCATACCCTCTCTCTAGCAAGGATTTGGAATCAAGCACGAGAATCGCGTTGACAATCTCATCGTCTGAAATTCCCGCGTCCTCCTCCGCTGGTTCCTTCTCTTCCAGCTCCCTGCGAAATCCGTCTATGTGGGATGAGGCGGCCTCCTCAACTTCTGTGAAGTCAGCGGCGCCGATGACCTGCCCATCGCTCTGCTCTGTGGAATCCCTGTAATAGACATCCAAGGCATCACTCTCTGTGCCAGCGGCCGCCGCGGACGCCACAAAACCATCCGTGTCCGGCTGCTCCGCCCCAAAGGCTAGGCCGCTAGACCCGCTGAAGCAGACTGTCAATGACAAAAGAACCCCAAGGATTCTACTGCTAAATCGCCGTTTATTTCGTCTCATTCTTTGCACCTGCCCTTCTCCTTACAATCACGATCACGGCAATAGCACTGGCCACAGCCAGCACAGACACGGCCCACAGCGGCGCTGTATCACCTGTCTTGGCCGGCGATCCGGCGCTGTCAGAGTCTGTTCCCCCTTGGCTGTCTGCGCTATTTTCGCTCTCACTGCCCTTGCTATCCTGTCCGCTATTTTCCTGGCCATCGGAACTCTGGTGATCTTCACTGTCACTGGACGAGTCTGTGTCAGAATCCACAGATGAATTTTTGTCATCTCCCTGGTCGCCGCTTGAATCCCCGTCCTCGCCTGACTCTTCCGGGATCTCGCCGGTGCCGCCAGCTACGGTTAAGTATGTATCTACTATCTCCGACTGGACGGCCTGATTGTTTTCATCATAGATTTCCGATGCGTCCATAGAGATCTTGATTACATCCGACGCGGATAGATTCTCTCGCACCTGAAACTCCAGCTCGATAAAATCTCCGGCGGGAATGGGAGCTTCGCTGGTGAAGGCCACAACGACTACTCCCGGAACCGTTGTATTCACAGAGGCATAGGTATTATCCTGCCCCGCAGATTTTTCTGCTCTGCGCAGCTGTAAATGGGCATCATCATAGGTCATGCGAAGGATACCGTTGGTAATATGACCCGACTCCGTGTAGATCTTACCGCTTACAATGTCGCCTGCCTTTACCTGCGCTTTATCATATTGCATGTCAAATGCATCTGCCGTGTCCGCAAATACATATCCTGACGCTGATACTAGCGCCAGGACTACAAACAGCGCTACATGTAAAAAAAGTCTTTGTCTTTTCATTCCCCTGTCCTTTCTTTTTCGTCTTAGGATCCCTTCTGGAGAAACGCAGTGCGTTTTCCCTCTTTGTTAGTTTTCGCTAACCCACTTATGCAGAAGTTAGTCTGCGCTAACCAGGAATATTATAGCACTTCTTGTTTTATTGTCAAGCATGAATTACAACCCTGTGGCGAAATGGTCCACATCCTCTCTCCCAGATAAAGACCTGCTCCTGTTTTTCGCAGCTTGCATTTTTGAGAAGTCTGCCGTATAATACACCTAGATTGATTTATCGGGAAGGAGCTGTTTGGAAAAATATGGATATTTTTGACTCGTCCTGCCCTTGGCAAAAGGGGAACCTTCACACCCACACGGCGCTGTCGGATGGAAGAAAAACGGTGGAAGAAGCCATGGCGCTCTACAGCGGGCAGGGCTACAATTTCCTTGCAATCACAGATCATCGGAAATATTTCCCACACGCAGAAAAAAATGGCCTGCGCGTCATCCCGGGAACGGAATTTGATGTGAATTATATGTCGCCCAATATCGCCTACCACATCCTAGGGATCGGTTTAGAGCGGGAGGTGGTTCAGGACCCGGCGGCAACTCCGCAGCAAATCTTGGATGCCATCCACGGCGCAGGCGGGCTTTCCATCGTCGCCCACCCGGGCTGGTCCCTGATGACCCATGAAAGTCTCCGGGAATTGCATGGGTACGACGGAGTTGAAATCTACAACGGGGTCTCCGAATATTACAGCGGACGCGGATATTATAGCGATTACGCGGATGTCCTGGCGGCCAACGGGATCATAAAGCGATTGTTCGCCACGGACGACACCCACTGGTACGAGCGGGATGCATTCAGAGGGTATATTATGGTGCAGGCGCCGGATAATACCTGGGCCTCCATTCGAAAGGGCATCGAGGACAACCGTTACTACTCCACCCAGGGGCCTGAGCTCTACCAGATCACGTTGGATGAGTCAGACTTCACCCTATACGTGGAGTCCTCCCCTCTCTGTTCCGTCGTCTTCTACAGCGACACCTTCTTTGTAGGAAATCGGGTCCAGCTGGGGGACCATATCACCCACAGCGAATATAAAATTAGCCCCACAGATCACTTCGTGCGCATAGAGGGCATTGACGCCGACGGCAAGCATGTGTGGAGCAATTTTATCCAAATTCCACAGTGACTCCGGTTTACAGCATCAACCACTCTAGTCGAAAGGAAGATACCGATGAAAAAATTTCTACAGGAGTTCAAAACCTTTGCGCTGCGCGGCAATGTCATGGACTTAGCCGTGGGCGTCATGATCGGCGCCGCCTTCCAGGGCATCGTCAAGTCCCTGACGGATGATGTGCTCTCCCCGCTGGTGGGCCTATTTGTCAAGACGGATTTTAGCATGCTGGCCTTTACGGTTAACGGCGTTGAAATCCGATACGGCGCTTTCATCACGGCTGTTGTCAATTTCATTTTGTTGGCCTTCATGATTTTCTTGCTTATCAAAGGCATAAACAAATTGACGTCTTTCCACAAAAAACCCGCCGCGCCTGTGGCCCCCACCGTGAAGGTCTGCCCCTACTGTCTCAGCGAAATTCCCATAGCCGCCACACGCTGTGGCCACTGCACTTCCATGCTCATTGAGGTGGAGCCCGCCGCTGACGAGACGCCAGCCCCGTGATAGGCCCTACATATGAAAGCAGGAGAGATATCCGCCAACCGGCGAAAGTCTCTCCTGTTTTTTCGCTGCCTGAAAGCTTCTCTATCCTCTCACGGCAAAGGTGCAGCGGGCCTGCTCGTCTGCGCTGCTGTTGCCCGCTATGACTGTGAATTCGCCGGGCTCCACCACCCATCCGCCATCCATCCAGAATGCCAGATCCCGGTTTTTCAGCGTGAAGGAGAGAGTTCTTGTCTCTCCTGCCTCCAGAAATACCCGTTGAAATCCCTTGAGCTCCTTCTCCGGCCGCACCAGGGATGAAATCTCGTCCCGCACATACAGCTGAACAACCTCCTCCCCAGCGCGCGCTCCTATATTGGCCACATCCACCGCAAGCTCCACATCATCTTCAACGGTGGGATCGCAGGAGATGACCCTGAGATGGCGGATCTCGAAGCGGGTATAGCTGAGTCCGTACCCGAAGGGATATAGGGGTTTAACTGGCGACTGATAATAATCCGGCGCGCGGCCTGGTATGAGCTTATTATAATAACAGGGAATCTGCCCCACATTGCGGGGAACCGTGACGGACAGCTTGCCTCCGGGATTATACTCCCCAAAGATCACGTTCGCCAGCGCAACGCCGCACTCCTGCCCTAGGTAAAAGCCTTGTACGATTGCTGGGATGTGCTGGTCGGCCCATTCAATGGAGGACGGCCGCCCATCCAGCAGGATCATGACGACAGGGGTGCCGGTGCCACACACGGCCTCAATCAATTGTTGCTGGTCCCCCTTTAGGTTCAGATCATCCACATCCTGATTTTCCATACAGGTGATCTCATTGCCGCCCACGACCAGGATCGCAACATCCGCTTTGCGCGCGCAGGCTACCGCCCCTGGAATATCAGTTGCGCCATATGTATCCGGATCGCATCCCTGATTTGCCAAAACCTGGACGGAGCTGCCAACGCAGCGGCGAATACCCTCCAGCACAGATACATAGTGGCGCGGCTGCGCTGTCGCATAATTTCCTAGGAGCACCCGATCACTGTTGGGACCGATAACCGCGATGGTCTGCAGCGCCGATGCATCCAGCGGCAGCAGTTCATTCTCATTCTTGAGCAATACCACCGCTTTCTGCGCCGCCTTGAGCGCAACCTGGTCATGTTGAGGGTTCTGGAGAACCTCCTCCGCATCGCCCCGCTTCGTTCCATAATATACGGTTTTCCCCGCCAGAGACACATGCGCCTCCCCCTCGGCGTTTTCATAGCAGGCTTCCAGCGATTCCTGCTCCGGCTTTGCGCAGGGATCATGGAGCAAGTCCATCTCATATTTAAAGAGTAGAACCCGCCGGACAGCCGTGTCCAGCTGTTCCATGGAGACAAGTCCATCCTTCACCGCTTGGATCAGCGCGGGACCATAGATCCGATTTTCATTCCACGGGATCAACCAGGCCAGTTCCGTATCCACGCCCGCGTCCATAGCTAATTTGGCGCTTTCCTCCAGGGAAGAACAGACCTTCATGGTAGTGTACAGTTTCCGGATGTCGCCGTTGTCCGATACAACCATACCGTCAAACCCAAATTCTTTTCGGCAAATATCCTCGATCAGGTGTGGATTGGCATGGCAAGGGATCCCATTGAGCGCATGGTGGGCTGGCATGATGGATGCCGCTTGCGCTTCCTTGATACATGCCTCAAAGGGGGGCAGGTGGATCTCTCTGAGTTTGCGCTCAGACAGCTCCATGGCGGCTCCGTTCAGCCCTCCTTCCGGCTCCCCGTCCGCTACCAAATGCTTCAGCGTAGCTATGATGTGATCTCGATTTAGCCGTTCCTCTCCCATCCCCTGCAATCCCTTGCAGAAAGCCACGCCCGTTCTGGTCACTAGATAGGTATCCTCACCGTAAGCCTCCTGTATCCTCCCCCACCGCGGATCCCGGGCAACGCCTAGCATCGGGGCGAAGCAGTGATGAACGCCCAATGCCCGCGCTTCCTTCGCCACGATGGAAGCCACCTCTTCTACCAGCTCCGGATCCCACATGCACCCAAGCGCCAGCGCCTGGGGAAAGGACGTGGCCCGATCCGCCACCATACCGTGCAGGCATTCTCCGTGCTGCATATGGGGAATTCCCAAACGTTTATTTCCATTGGGGAAAAAGGCCGCCAACTGCCCTGCCTTTTCTTCTATGGTCATCTGATCAAGCAGCGCCTGCGCCCATGCTTCCGCTTCCCGCCGTTTCTGTGTTGTTTGCATCCTTTTTCCTTCCTCCTGTCTGTTTCCATCCTCGTTTCGTTCACGAGCACGTATAGTATATCGCAAACCCACAAAAAAAGCAATCATTTTATACGAGCTGCGGATCACTCGGGGATCCGCAGCATTCGATATCCGATCCCAATGTGTGTCTGAATGTATTGTGGCTGGGACGGATTCTTTTCAATTTTTTTGCGCAGGGTTGCCATAAAAACGCGGAGGGATGGTGTATCGCTGGGCAGCGCACTCCCCCACACTTCCTTTAGAATATAGTTGTGGGTCAGCACCTTTCCGGCATTTCTGGCCAAAAGGCAGAGCAGTTTATACTCAATGGGCGTCAGATGGATCTCGGCGCCGGCGATATAGGTACACCCCGCCGCGTAGTCGATCTTCAGCTCACCGTTGATGAACACGCTGGATGAGTCCCCCGCTTTTTCCAAATCATAGCGGATCCGCCGCAGTGTGACGCGGAGTCTCGCCAACAGCTCTTCTACGCTAAAAGGTTTCGTCAAATAATCATCGGCGCCGGCGTCTAGGGCGTCAATCTTATCCCGGTCTTCGCTGCGCGCGCTGACGACGATGATGGGCATATTGGACCATCCGCGGATTTTCTTGATAATATCCACTCCGTCCATATCCGGCAACCCGAGATCTAAAATCACCACATCGGGTTGGTTGGATATGGCCTCCATGATGGATTCTCCGCCGGTGCTGGCAGTATGATACTGATAGCCCTGCGTCTCCAGTGTGGTCGTGATCAAGTTGCGCACCGCTTTGTCATCTTCTACCACTAGAATTCGCGGTTTATACATTACAATTCACCTCTTCTGAATACAGTGTGAAATAAAAGGTCAATCCGTGGGGTTCATGATCTTTCACGCCGATAATTCCTCCGTGGGCGTGGACAATGGACTTGCACAGGGACAGCCCAAGCCCGAGGCCCCGCCTTCCGTCCCCTCGGTTTTTGTCAACGGTGTAGAACATATCGAAGAGCTTGGCTTTTGCCTCGTCCGGGATGCCCTCGCCGTCATCGCTGATCTCAAATAGAATCATGTCTTTGCTCTTTCTGGCGGCGATGGTGATATGGCTGCCTGGGTCTGTGTATTGTATGGCATTGTCCACAATATTGAGAATAACCTGCAAGATCAGCCGGGAATCCATCTTTGCCATCAACATATCATCCTCCAGATTCACGCGGATAACATGCTCGGAGCTTCTGCGGTTCACGTGCTGGAGGGCCTCCTGTATGACTTCCTCCACAAGCTCTGGCTGCATGGACAGACTCATCGTCCCATTTTCGATCCGGGTCACCGATAAGAGATTCTCCACCAGATTGATCAGCCAGATGGAGTCGTCCAAGATGTCGGAGTATAACTGCTTTTTCTTCTCTTCATTCAGAATATCCCCGTTCTCCATGAGGATTCCCGCATTGCCGGAGATGCTGGTCAACGGCGTCCGCAGATCATGGGATATGGCCCGCAGCAGATTGGCCCGCAATTGTTCCTGCTGCGCCTGAATCGCGATCTGATTCTTTGTCTTGGTCACCAAGTCTTTTTCCAGGGCCAGACCACCCTCCCCTAGCATGGCCACCAGGAGATTCTTCTCAAAGGCGCCCAGGATCTCGCGCTGCTCAATGGCGATAGCGGCCACGGCAAAGACCGTCTCATGGCTGCGGACCGCCATGTATAGGCAGCGGGCTCCAGGCAATGTATTGGTGGTAACGCCAGCGTGTTTATTATTTTTATATACCCATGCGGCCACTGCCCGCTCATCGGGCGTTGTATACCCCTGACCGTCCAGCTCCGCATCTTTTGCGAACACCAACGGCTCCCCCAGCTCTTGCTGCCCCTCCTTCACCGGATAGATCAAGACTGTGCGATCCAGCAGCCGGACCATCTGGCGCGCCAGCTCCGTCAAGATCTCCTGCTGCGTCTGGGCCGACTGCAAGTGCTGGCTCGTCTCCAGGAGGACTTCCGTCCTGTAGGCTTTCTGTGCCGCCTGCTTCGCTTGCATTTTGACTTTGCTCGTCAAGGTGCTGACGATAATCGAGACGATGAGCAGGAACAAAAACGTAACCGGGTACTCCGTATCAAACACTTGAAAGGCAAACTGCGGCACGGTAAAAAAGTAATTAAAGGCAAAGACGCTGATTAAGGAGGAGAAAGCGCTATATAGCTTCCCTTTGGTGATAAGCGCCGTCACTAAGACTCCCAGGATATACAGCATAATGATGCTGGCTTCGCCAAAATTCAGGTAATCAAACCAAAATCCAAGAAGTGTGGTGAAAATCAAAATGGCCAGCGATACGGCCGCATCCTCAAAGGAGAACCTCCCTCTCTTGGCTTTACCCATGAATCGGCGCTTGTTCCGGTAGGGCGACAGTGTGTCTGGAATGATATAAATATCCAACGCCGGAGCCAGGTTGGTCAGCCGCTCCACCAAATTGGATTTGCCCGACCACCAGTGTTTTACGTTATTAGAACGCCCTATGACAACCTTCGTAACGCCGCTGGCCTTTGCATACTCCGCTATCTGGTAGGCTACGTCCTCCCCGTAAACGGTGGCAATTCTCGCCCCCAGCTGCTCTGCAAGGCGCAGATTCTCCGTTAGCCCGGCCTGCGCCATCGTCTCCGGCTCGGTCTCCCGCTCGACAAACAATGCGGTACACTTGCCATGAAAGGCATCCGCCATCCTAGCCGCGGTGCGAATGACCTTGGCATTGCTGGGCGACGCGGACAGACAGATCAAAATATGCTCCCCCGCGTAGTAATCCGATTTCTCCGCTGGCTTTTTATCCCGCTCCGCCGTCTTGTTGACCCGTTCTGCCGAGCGCAGGAGCGCGATTTCCCGGAGGGCCACCAGATTGGTTTTCGAAAAGAAATGGGTAAGCGCCTGCCGCGCCTGTTGCTTCTGATAGATCTTCCCCTGACTTAACCGCTGGATCAGATCATCTGGCTCAATGTCCACCAGCTCGACCTGATCCGCATTGTCAAAGACTGTATCTGGCAGACGTTCTCGGACAATGATGCCGGTTATGGAGGCCACCACATCGTTGAGGCTTTCCATGTGCTGCACATTGACGGTGGTATAGACGTCGATGCCGGCTTTTAGAAGCTCCTCCACGTCCTGATACCGCTTGGCGTGACGGCAGCTGTCCGCGTTGGTGTGGGCCAGCTCATCTACGAGGATCAGCTGCGGTCTCCTGGCCAGGGCCCTATCCAGGTCAAATTCACGGATTGTCACGCCCCTGTGGTCGATGAGAAGAGGGGGAATCTGCTCTAATCCATCCAGCAGCGCCAACGTCTCGGGCCTTGTGTGCGGCTCTATATACCCAACGGCCACATCATTCCCCGCTTTGCTGGCCTGGTGGGCGGCCTCCAGCATGGCGTAGGTTTTGCCCACCCCCGCCGCATATCCGAAAAATATCTTCAGCTTGCCCCTGACCGGCCTCTCCTGTTCCTCCATAATCTGTTGGAGCAGCATATCCGGATTGGGCCTCTGGGTCTCCATGTCATCACCTGATTTCGTTTCTCGCTTTTGCGATCAGTATATCATAAATCCCTCTGAAGCGCTATCTCATTCTGTTAAGATTCCATCTAGGGCCAAGTTCACCTTCAGAACGTTGACGGTGGGCTCCCCAAAAATCCCTAAAAAACGTCCTGTTGTATACCGGTCAATGATGGCCTGCACCTCGTCAACGGACCGCCCTGTGGCACTTGCAATCCTCTGAATCTGGTACTCCGCGGCCGCCACTGAGATATGGGGGTCCAAGCCGCTTCCGGAACAAGTAACCAGGTCCTGCGGGATCGGCACGCCCTCCTTCTCAGGGTGTGCCTTCTGAATCTTTGAGACTCTCTCCGCAATCAGCTCCTTATACTCCTCGCTGGCAGGGCTAAGGTTGGACGCCCATGCGTACATGACAGGGGTTCCATCCTCATCGATAAATGTCTCCGTATCGATATTCATGATTCGCCCCCAGAGATGTCCATTGTCCGTAAACTGCTGCGCCAGGAGCTCTGATCCGTATTTTTTGCCGTTGACCTCCACGATGCTGCCATTAGCCTTATCACGGAACAATAGCTGCCCCGCGCCGGTCACCGCCAGGGTGTACAGGCCGCCGCAGAGAAGCGTCATTATCAGGAAAAATACAATCGCCCTTGGGACGATCTCTTTTATGGTCTTCATTTCGATCACCTTCCTTTTGCGTAAACAGGTTAAAAAAGCCCGAACCCCACTAGGATCCTATCGATCAGCTTGATGGCGATAAAGGGAATCGCCAGACCTCCAGCCCCGTAGACTAAAAGATTTCGCGAAAGCAATTTGCCGGCGGGAACCTCCCGGTATTTAACACCTCTCAGGGCAAGGGGAATCAGAGCGACAATGATCAGCGCGTTATAGATAACGGCGGAAAAGATGGCGCTCTCGGCGCTGTGGAGGCCCATAATGTTCAGGGCAGATAAGCCCGGATACACGGCCATAAACAGCGCCGGAATAATCGCAAAGTACTTTGCCACATCGTTGGCGATGCTAAAGGTAGTCAAGCTCCCCCTTGTCATTAAAAGCTGCTTTCCGATCCGAACGATATCGATCAGCTTTGTGGGCGACGAATCCAAATCCACCATATTGCCTGCCTCTTTTGCCGCCTGAGTGCCACTGTTCATCGCCACCGCCACATCCGCTTGCGCCAGGGCTGGCGCGTCGTTGGTCCCATCTCCGGTCATGGCGACCAAATGCCCTTTGGCTTGATAGTCCCGGATGAGCTTCAGCTTTCCCTCCGGCGTGGCTTCCGCCAAAAAGTCATCGACCCCGGCTTCCGCCGCAATGGCCGCGGCCGTCAGTGGATTATCCCCCGTGATCATGATGGTCTTGATTCCCATCTTCCGCAGGTCTGCAAATTTTTCTTTGACCCCCTGCTTGATAATATCTTTGAGATAGATGACGCCTAGCAGTTTGTGATTTTTTGCCACCACAAGAGGGGTTCCTCCTTGGTTGGCTATGGTCCTCACCACTTCCTCACACTGTGGGCTGAAGGTTTCGCCCTGTTCCGCTACATACGCCCCAATGGCGTCCGCAGCCCCCTTGCGGATTTCGTTCCCGTTGTAGTTGACGCCGCTCATCCGGGTTTTGGCGGTGAACGGAATAAATTCCATATTCAGGTCGCTTATGGAGCGGCCGCGGATCCCAAACTTTTCCTTTGCCAGCACTACGATGCTGCGCCCCTCGGGCGTCTCGTCCGCCAGCGACGAAAGCTGTGCCGCATCTGCCAGTTCCTCCGGGCTAACACCGTCCACGGGAATAAATTCTGACGCCTGCCGGTTGCCGAGGGTGATCGTCCCTGTTTTGTCCAGCAACAGGATATCCACGTCGCCGGCCGCCTCAATGGCGCGGCCGCTCATGGCGAGGACGTTGGCCTGATTCAGTCTGCTCATCCCCGCGATCCCGATGGCGGACAACAGGGCTCCGATGGTGGTGGGCGCCAGGCAAACCAGCAGAGCCACCAGAGATGTGACGGAGCTAGGATTCGCCATGCCGGCCTGTTTGGCGGAGAAGTCGGAATAGGTAAAGAGGGATACGGTCACCAGCACAAAGATGATGGACAGGGCTACCAGGAGGATTTGCAGGGCCATTTCGCTGGGCGTTTTTTTCCTTGCCGCCCCCTCCACCATGGCGATCATCTTATCCAAAAAGCTTTCGCCGGCCTCGCTGGTAATCTGAATAACCAGCCAGTCGGAAATGACCGTAGTGCCGCCGGTCACCGCGCTCCGGTCGCCGCCGCTCTCTCGTACCACAGGGGCGGATTCCCCTGTGATGGCGCTTTCATCCACGGAGGCCGCTCCCTCGATCACCTCGCCGTCGCCGGGCACCTGTTCCCCCGATTTGACGATGACAATGTCGCCCTTCTTTAGCTTCGCGGAGGGAATCACGGTGATGGCGTCCTTCTGCTCCGCCGATGGGATCTTGTGGGCCTCCACATGGCGCTTTGCCGCGCGGAGCGCATCCGCCTGCGCCTTCCCGCGCCCCTCGGCGATAGCCTCCGCAAAGTTGGCGAAGAGAACGGTGAACCATAGCACGACCGCGATCCCAATGGTATATCCCGGCCGTTGATCCCGAATGCCGAACAGCGAAAGGAAAAATAAACCCGTGGTCAAAATGGCGGATATATAAACCAACAACATGACGGGATTCTTAGCCTGCGCTCTCGGCGCCAGTTTCAGAAAAGCATCCTTCACGGCTCTTGCCATCATGGTTCCCCCGGCAGAGGCTGACTTTGATTTTTCTTGCATCTGACTCACCCTTTCATTCAATTGCATACCGCTACGCCATCCCCTGGACAAATTCTGCGATGGGGCCTAGGGACAGCGCCGGGAAGAAACTCAGCGCTCCCACCAGAAGTACGATGCCAATCAAAAGGCCGATAAACATAGCGTTGCTTGTGGAAAGCACACCGGCGCTAACCGCTACTTTTTTCTTTTGGGCCATGCTCCCGGCGATGGCTAAAGCTGCGACCATGGGGACAAATCGCACAAACAACATGCTCACTCCCAGCGAAACATTGAAGAATGGTGTGTTCGCATTAAAGCCGGCGAAGGCGGATCCATTGTTTGCACCGGCGGATGAATAGGCGTACAGCATTTCGGTGAAGCCATGAGCCCCGCTGTTGGTCAGATTTTGAGCCGTCTGCGGCAGGACAGCGGCAATTCCGCTTCCCGTCAGAATCGCAACCGGCGCGGCCAGACAGATCAGCATTGCCATTCGCATTTCATAGGGCTCTATCTTTTTCCCCAGATATTCCGGTGTCCGCCCAACCATGAGGCCTGCGATGAAGACTGTAAGAATCGCAAAAGCCAACATGCCATACAGTCCGCAGCCGGCGCCTCCAAAGACCACCTCCCCCAGTTCCATCATGAGCAGCGGGATCATCCCGCCTATGGGGGTATAGCTGTCGAGCATGGAGTTGACAGCCCCGTTGGACGCCGAAGTGGTAAAGATCGTCCATGTGACGGACGAAGGGATGCCAAACCGAGTCTCTTTTCCCTCCATATTGCCGCCAGCTCCAGTCTCCCCGCGGACATCCACCGCACCATCCTGCTCCAGCTGGGCCGTACCCCCTTGCTCCTGGACCGCTGTGACAGTCAAAGCCCCAAGTATTATGATCATCATGGCCAAGAATATGGCGACTCCTTGCTTCTTGTCGTTGACACCTTTTCCGAAGGTAAAGCAGAGCGCCGCTGGGATCACCAGGATGGCGACCATCTCAATGAGGTTGGACAGCGGAGTTGGATTCTCAAAGGGGTGGGCTGAGTTCACGCCAAAGAATCCGCCGCCGTTGGTTCCCAGCTGTTTGATGGCAATCTGGCTAGCCGCCGGTCCCATAGGCACGATTTGCTGCGCAACCTGCGTTCCGTCCTCCAGCACAATGGGCTCCACCAAGGTTACTGTCTCATAGGGCGCAAAATTTTGGACAACCCCCTGGGAAATAATCGCCAGCGATACCAGGATGGATAGGGGAATGAGGATGTAAAGGATAATGCGCGTCATATCTGTCCAGAAGTTACCGATCCCCTTTTGCTCCACGCGGGTGAACCCGCGGATCAGGGCAAAGAGTGTGGCAATTCCCATGGCGGCCGATACAAAATTCTGTACCGTCAAACCCATCATCTGTGTGAAATAGCTAAGGGTGGTCTCCCCTGAATACGCTTGCCAGTTGGTGTTGGTCACAAAACTGACTGCCGTGTTGAACGCCAGATGCCAGGATGTTCCGGGCAATCCCTCCGGATTCAGAGGAAGAAGGTTTTGGATTCGGTGCAGGATCATCAACACGACTAGGCATACGGCGCTGAAGAGCAGCGCGCAACCTGCGTATTTTTTCCACCCCATATCTTCTTCTTTTTGAATGCGCAGAAGCCGGTAGATCCCTCTCTCACAGGGCGCCAAGACCTTGGATAGAAATACCCTCTCCCCCCTCATAATGTGTGCCATGTATTCCCCGAGGGGGATCGCCAACAGCACAGGGATGGCAATATAGAGTCCATACTGTACAATGCTGTTCATCCCCTGCCATCTCCTTTTAACAGAACATATCCCAGATAAACCAGTGCCAGCATTGCTATGACGCCGACGATACCGGTTACGACCTCCATTGTTGTCCCTCCTCTTAAGGCCCTTCCTGCGGCCTTTCTTTTTACGCATACGAGTGTAGCACGAAGGTAGTAAGATTGGTGTTAGGATGCTGCCCCGGGATATTAAGATTGTGCTAAGAGGACTGATTGACGCTGACATGTCACCACAAAGAAAAATGTAAAGAATCTTGTACTTGTATTGTTTATTTTATTGTGGTAACCTATATATAATTATGTGGATTGGAGGAGAAAACATGAAGATAAATGAATCTGTTGGGATAATTTTCGATGCATTCTTTTATAGCGTTGCTTTTTTCAATAAGAAAGCCTTAGGCCAATATGATGCACCTTATAACATGAGCGACCAAACACGTTTATCTCATTATAATAGTTTTAGGTCGACAGCTCATGTTCCCGATCCCCCTGAATCTCTATTTCCTTTATTTTATTATAATGGCCACCGATGTTGCGCTATGACTGCCTATTTAGAGAAATACTTCGACTATTTCCACGGTACAATTGATGATTTATATTCCCTGCTCCATGACAAATCTAAGTTTAAGAAGTTTATTATGGCCTATTATTTTGATAGCTACTTTGATGATAGGGGATTGCAGAGATTATGTCTAGCCGAGGGAGAAACAGTCATGAAAGCTGTCGCTATCCTAAGTGAGACAGTGGAAATCAAATACTATACCCAGATGTTCTTTCATTTCAGCGATGTTGTCAATGCCGCGATTGAATATTTAGAGCTGCTTATACCGTGTATCCAAGCTTACCATCATAAATTTGAAGCAGAGACAGAAAATGTTTTTCAGGAATTTACTTCGTTGGACAATCAGCGTATTATCAATAAAGGCTTGCTGCATCTTGACGATCTCCATGCAATTGATCTTAAAAACCAGATGTATTCCATATGCTACCTTAACCAGTACATCATATTTTATCAGTCAACGGGAAGGCAGTATCTCTTTGCCATCGGATGTGATTGGGCCAATGTTATTTCCCATGCTCTCGACGGTTACAGGCATGTCACAATGAAATCCATCATGAATTCATTAGGGCATCCAACCAAGGTTGATATCATAAACGAACTCCGGAAGCAAGAGTTAACCGTATCGCAGCTGGCGCGTATTTTGCACCTTGCGCGCACCTCTATTTCACGATATGTAGTGGATTTATTGGATGAATTCGTCATTGTAAAATCCCATAAAGCTGGGCCAGAAATTTATTATCGTTTGAATCCTACATATTTGCGATATGCAAGATCCGCATTTACTGAATATCTAGATCAAGCAATCCTTGACGCTGATAAATTGCTATAATACCATAGTTGGCGTCCCCTGGCGATTGCGCCGAGGGGGACGGCACGCCAAAAACCGATGGGCCATGTCTTTTTCATAGCTCATCGGTTCTGTTTTTCCTATTTTGCTGGCTTTTTTCGCCCCCTGCGCTTTTTAAGATACAGTATGCTGAATGTAACTACGATAATCCATACAACGCCTGCGCCGGTGGCGGCGATACCTTTCCGCAATCCCCAGTCGATGACTGTGACCGTGATGGAATCGCTTGTGCCATCCGGTCCATGAGCGGTCAGTGTTGTCTTCCCCGTTCCACGGATGACGGGAACATTATCCTTTATTTCGATAACCGATGATTCCTCTGAAGTCCATGTGACCTCCTTATATGTACATGTACCCGGTGTCAATACGGTCTCCAGGGAAAGGACCGCGTCAATGTCGATATGGCCGCCATAAACATACTTTTGCGAGTGGTCGTCAATCTGGATTGATTCCGCGGGAATGTGATAAACCGATACGGGGATCTCTTTTACAACATCATTCCACGTTGTAATCCGCAAAACCGTTTCCCCCTCTTTCTGTGGTTTAAGGGTGCCATCCTCAATCAAAACAACGGATGGGTCCAGAGATTCTATCTCGTAAGCCTTATTGGCCGCATTCGTAGGTACAATCTGAACCTGTAGGGCATCGTCCTCTGTGATCTCAATCTGGAACACGTCTCTGTTTGTCAGAATGCCTTGGGGACGGACCTCTGTGACCGATACCGGTATGGAGAGCGTCACATTGCCGTGAGCCGTTATGACGATCTCTGCTTCTCCTGGGGCTATGGCCGTTACAGTGCCGCCCCCGTCCACTGTGGCCACGGACTCGTCTGACGAACTATATGCCAAGTCTTTGTATGTGGCCGTATCCGGCGCCACCTTAGCGCCTATGGCACACTTTTGGCCCGCCTCCAGGGACACGGTGTCCTGATTTGTCTGTATTGCCTCCACAGGAATCGCCTTAACGTGAATCGAGAAGGACTGCGAATTGTTGTACGACTGAACCGTAATCGTCGCCTCGCCCTCCCCCACTGCTTGGAGCCTGTTATCTTGGACCTTGACGACGCTTTCATCGCTGGATCCGATTGTGACCTGCTCTTGATCCGTAAACGTAATGGTATACTCCAGTTGATGGGAATCGCCCACTTTCAACTCTGCCGGCGCGTTATGGATTTTGATCGTGTCCTTCTCCTTCGGTTGGGTCTGGCCCGATGTGGCCGCACTGCTGCTGTAAGGACAGACTCCGTCTGGGTGCAAGTGGGCCGGATGTCCTCCACAATGATAATGGTAGCTTCCAAGCCCGCTCTTGTTTTGGTTGTCTCTGTGTCCTCCATTTGCATCCGTCCTTCCGGAATGCGCCATCACCTGGCATGGCAGAATCAACACCGCCATACATAGAATGGCTGCCCACAGCCATAGTTTCTTTCTCATCTATCCACCTCCCATAATAATTAACATATTAAGTATATCAATATCTATGAAAATATTCAATACTATGTTAATTATTTCTACAATTTGTCGATAAAATGGAAGTTCATGGGGCGGATGGCTCGCCCCTTTCACGGCGGCAGCTTACTTTACAAAATATTGCTTGCAAAACGCGGCAGAATATACTATAATAAGACCATTCAAAGCAATTGAGGAGAGCTACGACAGTACAAGGTCTTCAGAGAGCCGGTGTGGGGTGTAAACCGGCGGCGGAGTCTGTCCTTCCACTTTCCAAGCAGCCGGCGACGAGCCGGAAGGGTGGTATCCTTTATCGTACCGGCGAGTGACCGATCATAATCGGTAATTTGGGTGGCAACGCGGAATCTTCGTCCCATGGACATAGGGGAGAGGGTTCTTTTTTATTGTCCCCGATCTACAAAAGGAGGCAGACTATGCTAGATATCATGTTATTTCGGACGGACCCGGATCGGATCAAAGACAACATCCGGAAAAAATTTCAGGACGAAAAGCTGCCGCTGGTGGATGAGGTGGTGGCCATGGACAAACAGTTCCGCGAGGCCAAGGCCAAAGGCGATACACTGCGCAATCAGCGCAAAGTCATCAGCAAAAAAATCGGTGGCCTTATGGGAAAAGGATTAAAAGAGGAAGCGGAAGCCGCCAAGGCGGAAGTGGCCTCCATCGCAAGCGAACTGGAGGCGCTGGAAACGCTGGAGAATGAGCTGACTGCTGCCATCCGGGAGCGAATGCTGGTCATCCCCAACATCATTGATCCCTCCGTTCCCATCGGAAAGAATGACCAGGAGAATGTAGAGGTGGAGCGCTTTGGGGAGCCTGCGGTCCCAGATTTCGAAATCCCCTACCACATTGACATTATGGAAGGGCTAAACGGTGTGG
>JAHZBS010000179.1:2632-5052 GCA_019423265.1 Clostridiales bacterium | reverse complement strand
GCATGGTGAAATTCCCGCAGAAAGGACACGTCCATGCCGGCTCTTGCCTGTACCGCCAGAATTCCCTGACAAGCCGCCGGCAGCATTTCCTGCTGGGTAAATACACGGCTGATCCGATCCTCCAACCCCAAACGTTTTAGACCTGCACACGCCAGCACCAGGGCGCCGTACTCGCCGCTCTCAAGCTTTGCCAGCCTTGTCTGCACATTGCCTCGCACGGGCCGGATGGCAGTGCCGGGAAACAGCGTCTCCAACTGGATTTGTCTCCGCGGGCTGGCACAACCGATGGGCTTCGACGGATCCATCTGACGCCTGCCCGAAGGCAAAATAAGAGCATCGAAGGGAATCTCCCTAGCCGATACAGCCACAATGGGCAGTCTCGGATCCTGCTCCATGGGCATATCTTTGAAGCTGTGTACCGTAATGTGTACCTCGCCGTCCAGCAACGCCCGGTCCAGTTCTTTGACGAATAGACCTTTTCCGCCGATCTGATCCAAGGTGCGGTCCAAAATCTTGTCCCCTGTGGTCTTCATGGTTACCAGCTCCACCTCCAGTTCCGGATGATGGCGCCGTATACAGTCCATAACCATCTCGGCTTGGATCACAGCTAATCTGCTATCTCGGCTTCCCACTCGAATCTTCATCTTCTATAACCTCTCTCAATCGCTCTGCCAAAGCGGAAACCCGGTGATGGGCGTTTCCGCTCCCAACGATGCCAATCACTTCCTCCTCTGTCTCCACAATGGCTGGGAAAAACAAGGTGCATTCCTCTTTGGCATCCGCTACGCTCACCCAGATGCCTCGCTCTCTTGCCAACCGCCCGATCTCCGCATTGACAGCCCGGTCATTCGTCGCAGCGATGGCCAGAAAGCAGCCGTCCAGATCCGACGAGACAAATTTTCTCGACTCCCACTGAATCTCTCCCGACTGCTCCCGGCGGTGCAGCTCTTCCGTCAGGGCTGGCGCTATAACGGTGACCGCGCCCGCAAAACGGCATAGAGTGCCGACGCGGCGCTGCGCGATGGCTCCTCCGCCGGCGACCACAATCTTTTTCCCCGCTAAGGACACGAAGAGAGGAAAATGTGTCTTTTTTGAAGGTGAGGGCGGCGTCCAACCCCACAGGTCCAAGAGCTTTTCCTCCGTCTCCTCCAGAGACAACCCTTCCTCCTGAACCGGCCGCTCTATGACGATCACCGTGGCGCCCGCCTCCTCCGCTGCCCGGAGCTTCTCTTCAAATCCCCCCGCATCGCCGGAATTCTTGGTCAAGAGGTAGCGGCAGTCATATTGGCGCAACATGGCCGTATTCAACTCCTGGGAGAAAGGGCCCTGCATACAGATAATATTTTTGGCCGAAAAGCCAGCTTCCTGGCACGCACGGATGGCCTCCGGCAAAGGCAACACCCTGGCGAAAACCCGGTCCTGATATCCAGGCAGCGCTTTTAGCTCGCTGACCTGCTTACTTCCGATGGTGGACAGCACATTTCCGCCGTGGCTCCGCAAGTACTCTATCGCCTCCCCCATGTTCCGGCAGGACACCAGATGGCCGAAGGAACGGCTTTCTTTGCGCAGCAGACGGATATAGAGAGTCTCCGTTTCTTGGCAAGCCTTCCTGATATTCTGGGTGACGATATCGGCGTAGGGGTGCGTCGCATCGACGACCGCTCCATAGCCGCCGGCACGGATCCTCCCCTCCATCTCCTCCTCCGTCATGCGGCCGGAGTAGATCCGCCCGCCCAGCGGTTCGATTAATTCTTTTCCGTACTCCGTAGCCACGGAGATATCCATCTCGACCCCTCTGGCTGACAGGCGCTCATACAGAGTCCTCCCCTCGGTGGTACCAGCAAAAAGCAGAAATTTACACATTTTTACCTCCATCCTCCGCGCAGGCGCGCTCCGTCCAAATCGCGGGATTGAAAATGAGCTATCTGAGCTTATTTTTCAATCATATATCCCCGCGGCGTGACAAGCCGTCCGTTGATGACCTTCGTCTGGCTATTTCCAATGATCACCGTCGTGAACATATCCACCTCCGCCAACCGCAATTCGGAAAGCGAACAGAGGGTGGCCTGCTCTCCCTCCCGTCCAATATTGCGGACATACCCGCAGCAAGTCTCGGGCGCCTGGTACTGCAACACAAGATCACAGGCCTTCCGGAGATAATCGCTGCGCTTTTTGCTGGATGGATTGTACAGACATATGACAAAATCCGCGTCGGCCGCCAATTGTAGCCTTTTTTCAATCTTCTCCCAAGGCGTCAGAAGATCGCTCAGACTGATCACCGCGAAATCATGAATCAAGGGAGCTCCTAGAACCGCGGCGGCGGAACAGGCGGCGGTAATGCCGCACACCACTTCCATCTCCACCTCCGGATGCTCTCTGGCCACCTCCATCATGACGCCAGCCATGCCGTATACGCCGGC
>JAHZBS010000179.1:0-2532 GCA_019423265.1 Clostridiales bacterium | reverse complement strand
CCGGATGCTCTCTGGCCACCTCCATCATGACGCCAGCCATGCCGTATACGCCGGCGTCCCCGCTGCAGACCATGGAAACCGTCTCACCGGCCAGCGCATACTCCAACGCCATCTGGCAGCGGTCAACCTCCTTTTTCATGGAGGTTGTGGCAACTGTCTTGCCCGCGAGGAGGGGCCGGATCAGGTCCACATACACCTCATACCCAACGACGACACTGCTCTTGTCAATAGCCTCCCGGGCCGCCGGCGTCATCATCGCCTCATTCCCTGGTCCCAACCCGACGATATAGATCTTTTTCATCCCATTGCCTCTCCTTGTATTGATACCATTTGTGATAATCCGTCAAATATTTTTCGATGATTCCCTTCATCTCTTCCATCTGCCTGGTATGATTCTCGTCGATGCTCCCCCCGGCTATGGAATCCACATCCGCCAACGAGATTCCCTCCATCTCTCCGATAGAGACTTCGATATCCCGCGGAAGCGCCAGATCCACCATCGTGTGCGGGAGCTGCCCCAATCCCTCTACCTTTGCCCTCTCAATGGTATAATGAGGGCTCAGCGTCGCGCTCACGAGGGCGTCAAACTCGCTTATCCGCTCATATCGACGGCTATACTCGATAACGTCCACGTTGGGCGGTATCTCCACCGGCGCGTGCTTGTACTGGCGCAATGTCATGGTCACCGAAAAACCAGCCTTTGTCAGCGTCCGCGCCACCAGCTTTCCGACCTCTCCATTTCCAATGACCAACACCCGCCGCACTGGCTTAGCCGCTTTTTGCAGCAGGGCCAAGGTTTTGTCCGCGATGGAATGATCGGACCGGGAAAAAGCAACGGTGGTTTTAATCTTTTTGGCCGCTGTAATGGCCATGCGGAATAGAACCTCCAGGTATGCGTCTGTCCCTTGGTTTTCCCTAGCAAACTGAAGGGAATTTTTAACCTGTGTGATGATCTGATCCTCACCCCAGATCTGGGATTTCGCCCCGCACGCCATCTGGGACAGATGCCAAAAGACATCGTCCCCGCTCCTCATTTTATGGAGAAGGGCATAGTCCTCATAGTTTTGCCCCACAATGTGGCACAATATTTCGAAAGGGTTCGGCTCATATCCCGCTTCACAGGACAGATACAATTCCGTCCGATTACATGTGGAGACCAGCACTGCGCCGAGAATGCGCCTGTCTTGTCTAAGGCTTCGGTAGACTTCCCTCTGCGCGGACTTAGTTAAAGAAAATTGTTCTCGGATCTCGATCCCCGCCATGGAATAATCGATCCCTGCCATCCGTATATTCAAAATACACATCTCCAATTTTCACAGGCGACGGCCACGGTGACACCGTTTCGCGCCTGTTTTTTTATGAGCAGCGAGCCTTTTCCCCCAAGCCCCAGCACCGCGCTGCGCTCACACACGTTTTCCACCCCCACCGTCTTTTTCACAAAAGCAGAGGGGGTAAAATCGCCCGCCACCTGCGACAAGTCCTCCGCGCTGAACGTCTGGAAAGGAATCCCGTACTTCTGACAAAAGTGTCGGATACACGGCTCTTCCCGCTTAATATCGATGGAGGCAATGCGTTTCACGCCGCGAAGGCTGAGCCTGTTCTCCCGGAGAATTTCCAAAACGGTATTCTCAAAAGCGGTACTGTCCAGCTGTTTTCGACATCCGACCCCGACGCAGAGAATATGGGGTATGACATGTAAGGTGCGCGGAAATGGGGATTTCCATTCGTCCAAAGACACGCAAATTCCCACTTCCTCCTCACGCTCCCGCAAGCACTCCGGCAGTCCCGAAACCGGATAATCGCTCGCAAACCCCACCGGAGTTCCCTCCAGGAGAGCGGAGGAAATCCATTTGATCCGCGGCACCTCCCCGATGACACAGCCTGCTCTCTGGCTCCACACATCAACGGCGAACACCCCGTGGACGTCGGTGGAGGTGGTAATAATGGACTGAGCGCCAAGGTGAGCGCTGAGATATCTGGCCAATTCATTCGCTCCACCTAGGTGACCGGATAGGAGAGAAATCGCATACTGCCCGGCGTCATCCATGACGACAACCGCCGGATCCACATCTTTGGACCGGATGTAGGGCGCAATCATTCTGACAGCGATTCCAACGGCGCTGATAAATAGAATCTGATCACATTTGGAAAAAGCTTCCCTGACAAACTCCTTTGCCGGCTGAGCCTCCCGGTGATATTCCAGAATATCTAATTCCGGCAGATGCCCAACCCTCTCCGCCAGCTCCGCCCCTGCCCTGGTAAACCATATAACCGCTGTCTTTTTCATCATGCCCTCCGCGCAGCCTTTATTGAAGTTTTTCCTACCTGGACGCCTCCCGATATCCATGGGAAAAGGTGGGATCATAGAGCTTGGACCTGTCATACTGATCTCCCAGAAATTCTCCGACAAAAATCAGGGCTGTCCTGTTGATTCCGTTGGCGGCCGCCGCATCCTCCAGCTTCCCAACAGTGGTGCGGATGATCTTTTCATCCGGCCACGTAGCCTTATACACAATGGCGGCGCTCGTTTCC
>JAHZBS010000178.1 GCA_019423265.1 Clostridiales bacterium | reverse complement strand
TGAACGCGGACATCGGCCTCCTTTGCCAGGCGAATCAGCGTATCCTCCGATTGCCCCTTGACTGTGAGAAGAAAATGAAGGCCGGCCTCCAGCCCTTGAATGGAGGCATTTTTCATTCCTCCAAGGATTTGTAAGATCGTCGATACTTTATGGCGGTAAAGGTTGCCAACCCGCCGCAGATGCCGGCTGTACAGGCCCTGATCCATAAATCGACGCAGGGCTTGCTGTTCGAAACGGGAGACGGTGGAGGAGGAGTACCAGAAGCGCTGCCGGTACCGCGCCAACAGCGCCGGCGGCAG
The DNA here is from genome assembly GCA_019423265.1 of Clostridiales bacterium. Next base: position 4,754 of record JAHZBS010000178.1, on the reverse strand, counting down.
AACCAGATAGGCCACGCGGATCGACGGCGCGATGCTGCGGCTGAACGTCCCGATGTAGATGACACGCCCGTTTTTGTCCAGTCCCTGCATGGCGGGAATAGGTCGGGTTGTATATCGAAATTCGCTATCGTAATCGTCCTCTATGATGTAGCGGTCTGGCTGCCGCTCCGCCCACTGTAGAAGCTCCATCCGCCGGCCCACCGGCATGGTAACGCCCATGGGAAATTGATGGGAGGGGGTAACATACGCCACGCCGGCATCTGATTGTGCAAGAACATCCAGGCGCATCCCCTTCTCGTCCACAGGGATCATATGAAAATGCCGCCCATTATTGACGACCGTTCGATAGGTGGTGTGATAGCCAGGATTTTCAAGTGCTATGGTGTGTTGAGGCTCGATCAGCTGGAGAAGCAGATCCAGCAGGTATTCGACGCCAGCGCCGATGATGATCTGTTCCGGCGTGGCGGATACGCCGCGGTATTGGCGTAAAAAATTGCAGAGGCTGCGGCGAAGGGATTCGTCGCCCTGGCAAGGACCGCGCTGGAGAAGCTCCGGATTCTGGTAGACCACTTCCTTTGTAATTTTGGCCCAGGAGGCGTAGGGAAAGACAGAGGTATCCACATCGCTGGTGGAAAAGGAATATTGGCATCCGGGGCCCTCTGGGCGGGACGAAGGTGGAGGGAGAGTGGGAGGCTTTGGACTCACTTCAAGTTGCGCCACGTGGCATACTCGATATCCGCTGCGGGGGATAGAGCGGATGTATCCCTCTGCCATGAGAAGCCCGTAGGCAGTCTCCACAGTGCTGAGGCTGACCCCAAGGCAGGCGCAGAGATTGCGCTTGGACGGCAATGTTTCGTCCTCCGCGATGCGGCCATTCTGGATTTCTGCCGCGATCAACCGGTACAGCTGCTCATATAGAGGAACACGGCTCTGAAAATCCAATTTGGCAGTGAAGCCGGTCATACAATCACCTCCTTCTGACCTGATAAATTATGTCAAAACTGGATATTTTACTAGGACCAGATTTGCCTATAATTATAGAGGTACGGAAAGCAAAATGCAAGTGATTTTTTCTCAATAGGGGGAGTCGAGATGAAACGAAACAATACACTTCGGTATGTGGTGGTGGCGGCCTTGTTTGCCGCTCTGATTACCATTATGACCGCGTATATCGGCCATATTCCCGTGGGCGTGAATGGGGGATATGTCCACTTTGGCGACGCCTTGATCTACTTGGCTGCCAGCATACTGCCAGCGCCTTACGCCGTAGCGGCGGCGGCCATCGGAGGGGGCTTGGCCGATCTCCTCACAGCGCCGGCCTGGACGTTGGCAACGGTGATCATCAAAGCTGCCATCGCGCTGCCCTTTACTTCCAAGGGTGACCGACTTGTGAACAAGCGCAATGTCATCGCCGTAGTCGTGTCCGGCGTCATCACAACGCTGGGATATTACCTTGCAGAGAGCATCCTGTTTGGAAGCTGGGCGGCGTTTTTGGCGTCGATTACGGGAAGCCTGATTCAGGCGGGTGGCAGTGCTGTCATCTACTTGGTCCTGGCGGTAGCCCTGGATAAGGTGCATATCAAAAGCCGGTTTCTGCCCTGGACAGCCAATGGGTGAAGGGGAATTTACAATTGATATTTACCACATAAGAAAATCTTGGCGCTGTATTGCAGTTTTTACTGCTGCCGCGCCGAGGTTTTTTCTTTTACTGGGGATACCCCGCAATCGAAGCCTTTTATAAGCGCGACTAGCTTGGCGAGGGCAGACTATGGAAGAGGGGGGCAGAATAGTTCGCAATGGTTTTGTTTTTATAATAATTTGGATAGATGAGGTATTAAATTTAATATTTACAGAATTGTCAAAATTGCGGCGTACATTTTGTAATAATATTTTGATGTCATATCTTAAGGTATGTGTATTACTGGAAACTCTGATTTTGTAGATTATACTAGATTAATATCAAAAAATAAAATATAATATTGAATATTACCAATAGATACTCATAAAATGGCAGGATTTTGTCGTGAAATGGCAGGATTTTAGGTTTATTTTTAAAGAATAATACAGTAAAATATACAATATATAAATTATAAACAAGAATTTGATGTTAAAAAATTAGGGTATTTTGGCGTAGATTAAAATAAGGCAGCGACATATCAAAAGAGTATTTTTAGACAGAAATGAGTACACAGATCTTTACAAGTGGAGTTTGGTCGTCACATTCTGCTCAACTAAGCGGGATGATGCGATATAGCAAAGGAGCCGCACAAAAAAACATAGGGGGAATAGTGTGAAAAATAAGCTCGAAAAGCTTATTTTTCACACGGCTATTTGTGCCGGAGCGCCACAAATAGCTCTTATGGCAGAAGAGAAATCGCCTTCGCAAATTTCTCTTCGCCCCGTCGCTAACGCTCCGGAATGGAGGATAGTATGAAAAAGATCGTAAAAGTAGTTTCGCTAGTAGTGCTCATGACGGCCATTTGTTCTTCTACCGTCGCCGCTCTGCCGAGTTCGGTTACGAAAACATATAGTGCTGGCACGGTTAAAGTTACCATCTCGAGGTCGCCAGAAGAAAAGACTCGAGTTCTCTGCACGAATACCTCAAGCAGTGTGATGCAATTGCGTTCCTTTACGACGAAGTACTATAATAAGGAAAAGCCAAGCGTAATACTGACAGACTATCAGACTGGTTCTGGGATAGGGCTCATTGATAAACATTTTGATGTCCCGAGCGGGTGCTATGCCTATTATACCACCGCGACGGTTTCCGTCGACGGTCTTGGATTCTATGAGTCTGTGGAGAAATAGCATAAGGCAGGACCCACTGTAAAAATTACAGGTACAATAGAAAGCATAGGCGCGGCGTCTTTGCGATCTTTATACTATTTGGGAGGGACGATTCATGCATCGAGTGACAATAAAGAGAAGATGGACGGCTTTTTTTATCATATTTCTTGTGAGTCTGCTTGTCTGCGTATCCTGCGGATCTGGCGAGAGCGGATCGCCAGGCTCGGATTCAAAGAATGCAACAGGGGAGGAGAGCAGCCAGCCCAGCCCCGATTATTCAAACAAGACCAAGCTGGTGTATCTTGTCCCCAACGACAATAAGCCGGGTTGGCTCACGATCCGTCGAATCAACGAGGCGCTTGACGAGCAAGGTGCGCCGTATTACATTGTATTCCAAGGGCTGCCGTGGTCAGACCAGAATACGTCCATATACGGCGCAGCGGTGAGGAAGAATGTGGAGAGCGCTGACCTTCTGTTTACGGGATGGCCAGGAGGTGACTATATAGCGCTGGCGGAGGAAGACCTGCTGCTCTGTCTCGACGAGTACCTGGCCTCAGAGGAAGGGAAGAGCTTGTATGAAGCCTTGCCCGCCGACAACTGGTATGCGATCACCGTGGGGAAGTCGGTGTACGGAGTATCAGGCTATCCCTATGTGAAGAATACGCCGCCGAGCTACACGGCAAATCGGGGACTTATGGAGAAATACAAGATTACGGAGGAAGATCTGAGCAAGCCGCTGTACGAGCTGGAGGATGTGATCCGAAGGGTGTACGAAGGGGAAAAGGGAACGAAAGGATTTACCCCCATCCATACTACTCCATCCGATATTGATCGATTTGTCGGGGAAAAACCTATATCCTCCAGCGTCACCTTGAACGAGGAGACGGGGCAAGCGCATCTTTTGCTTGAGAATCCGGAATATGTGAAATGGCTGAAAACGCTATATGACTTCTATAGAAAAGGCTATGTGGCAGTCGCAACAGGCAATAATATAGAAAATCTGTTTCTTAGTGTAAGATTTGCCACAGACATGCCAACCGAACTGGCAGACGGTGGGCGATATGAGAGCGACGACGATGTAGAGGGAAGGGCCGTGGATATTGCGGTGGAGGGGTATGCAGGCTACAGCGGGGAACTCAATTTAGCAACGGCGGTATCGGTCAAGTCAACTAACCAGGAGTATGCGCTGGACTTCTTGACAAGGCTGTTCACAGATTCCTATCTGACGAACCTGATGATTCTCGGGGCGGGGTACGAGCGCGAATTGGACAGCGACGGGAGGAGAAACCCAGATATGCTGGCTGACAATCTCCTGATGTATGGAAATTATTACATTTCCGCGCCGAGCTACTATGATTATGTGGATATGAAAGACAAATACTTTGAGTTCCACAACAAGCTGAAGAAGTCCAGATTTACAGGCTTCCGCTTTGATTCTGCGCCGGTGGAGGAGCAGATATGGAGTGCAGACGCGGCGTTTATGTCATGTCTCCGGGAACTGTTCAGAACGGAGCAGGATTTCGATACCTGTCTGAGCGAGTGGCGCCAGCGATTGTTGGAAGCGGGAGCGCAGGAGGTGGTGGACGAGGCGAACCGGCAGCTCGGTGAGTTCAGAGCGGAAGAATGAGGCTTTGCGCAAAGGGGCTAAAGGGGGAAGAGTATGAGACAACATCGAGACCGGCTTGTAAAGCTATGGCTGGCGGTTCTGATGACAGCGGCCCTTTCCGGCTGTGGGAAAGCGCAGCCGGCGGAATCGGGGTACCGGGAAATCGGCAGTTGGATGTCCGTGACCGACGGCGGGATCGTCACAACGTATCCGGAGCCTTTACAGTTTGTGGACTTTTCGTCGAAGGAATCGGCGGTTCTGTGCAGCGAACCGGATTGCGATCATCAATGGCATAGCGACAACGACTATTGCCCGGCGTTTGAAGAGCACAGATATCCGTTTGTGTACAACGGGGAGTTGT
>JAHZBS010000177.1 GCA_019423265.1 Clostridiales bacterium | reverse complement strand
CCACGCAAGTACGGACAATACGGAGGTGAATGAATGGAAAATAAGCGAGTCTTATCTATCCTGGTGGAGAACAATCCCGGTGTCCTGGCAAGAGTCTCGTCGCTGTTCAGCCGGCGGGGATTCAATATTGACTCTCTCACCGTCGGGGAAACCCAGGATCCACGGATCTCTCGCATGACAGTCACAGTGACGGCGGATCAGCAGATTCTGGAACAGATCAAGAAGCAGGTGAATAAGCTGGTGGACGTCATCAAGGTTATTGAGCTTCCTGTCTCCCGGTCCGTATTTCGAGAGATCGCGCTGGTCAAGGTGGAGACGACGCCGCAGACCCGCTCGGAGATTATCCAGTTCGTGGATATTTTCCGCGGCAAGATTGTGGATGTGTGTGCTCAGTCCCTGATTATCGAGCTGACGGGCGACACAGACAAGGTGAAGGAATTCATTAATTTGCTGGATACATACGGCGTGATTAAGGAATTCGTCCGAACAGGCATTACGGCCCTGGAACGAGGCAGCAAGCAAATCGATCAATACAATAAATTTGAGGAGGACTAAAGACTATGGCGATTATGTATTATGAGCAGGACTGCGATTTAACTCTGCTGAAAGGCAAAAAGGTAGCGATCATCGGATACGGAAGTCAGGGACACGCCCACGCGCTGAATTTGAAAGACAGCGGCGTTGATGTCGTCGTCGGACTGTATGAGGGAAGCAAATCCTGGGCCAAAGCGGAGGAGGCCGGACTCCAGGTCATGACAGCGTTTGACGCTGCCAAGGCCGCGGATATCATCATGATCCTGATCAACGATGAAAAACAGCCCAAACTCTATAAAGAGAGCATTGAGCCGAATCTGACCCCCGGCAAATACTTGGCATTTGCCCATGGCTTTAATATCCATTTTGGACAGATTGTGCCGCCAGCGGGCGTCAACGTCTTCATGATCGCGCCCAAGGGGCCGGGCCACACGGTTCGCAGCCAATACCTGGAAGGCAAGGGTGTGCCAGATCTGATCGCTGTCCACCAGGATCCGTCGGGGGACACGAAGGAAATCGGGCTTGCCTACGCCAAGGGGATCGGCGGAGCGCGCGCCGGCGTTTTGGAGACGACGTTCAAGGAAGAGACCGAGACCGATCTATTTGGCGAGCAGGCAGTTCTGTGCGGCGGCGTCACCGCCCTGATGAAGGCTGGCTTTGAGACCCTTGTGGAAGCCGGATATCAGCCTGAATCCGCGTATTTTGAGTGTATCCATGAGATGAAGTTGATTGTAGACCTGATCAACCAGGGAGGCTTAAGTTTCATGCGCTACTCCATCAGCGACACGGCGGAGTACGGCGACTACAGCGTTGGAAATCGTCTGATCACCGATGAGACCAAGAAGGAGATGAAGAAGGTCCTGGGCGAGATTCAGGATGGAACCTTTGCCCGCAATTGGCTCCTGGAGAATCAGATCAATCGCCCCGGATTTAACGCCAGAAGAAAGATGGAGCAGGAGAGCCAGGTAGAACAGGTTGGCGCTCAGCTTCGAAAGATGATGTCCTGGAATAAATAATCAACGCTTGGATGCCCGCTGCTCTTTCTTCCCTAAAGCTGGGAGAGGGGAACGGGTTTTCTAAACGGATCGCCAATGGAAGGATGTGGGGTATGGAGGCCGGAATGATTGAGCTATTGGATTCGACGCTGCGGGACGGAGCGCAGGCGGAAGGGATTACCTTCTCTGTGGAGGATAAGATTAAGATTTTGTTGGCGCTGGATCAGCTGGGGATCCCCTATGTCGAAGCGGGCAATCCCACATCCAATCCAAAGGATCTGGAATTCTTTCAGAGGGCCAGAGCCTTGCAGCTTCAGCAGACAAAGCTTGTGGCCTTTGGGAGTACACGCCGGCGGGACTGCCGGGTGGAGGAAGATCCTTTTGTGGCGGACCTGCTGCTGGCGTGTACACCTGCCGTCTCCATCTTCGGAAAAAGCTGGGATTTCCATGTGACGGATATAATTCAGACAACGCTGGAAGAAAATCTTGCGATGATCGAGGACACCATCCGGTATGTGAGAGAGCAGGGGCGGGACGTGATCTTCGACGCGGAACATTTTTTTGACGGATATAAAAACAATGCAGACTACGCTATGGCGTCGCTGGAGGCAGCGTTCAAAGGCGGCGCGCGAGTCTTAACCCTGTGCGACACTAACGGCGGCGCCATGCCCTTCGAAATCCGGACCATTGTGGCGGCTGTCTGTGAGAGGTATCCGGATGTGGCCATTGGCATCCACTGCCACGATGACTGTGGGATGGCGGTGGCCAACTCCATAGAAGCGGTGCAAGCCGGAGCGCGCCATGTTCAAGGGACATTTCTGGGATTTGGCGAGCGGTGCGGCAATGCGAATCTCTGTACAGTGCTGGCCAACCTGCAGATCAAGATGGAGAGGCCCTGCATTCCGGAGGAAAAGTTGGAGGAGATGACCCAGACCGCGCGGTATTTGGCGGAGGTGGCCAACATCGCCCTGACAGAGAAAGAGCCCTATGTGGGGCGCAGTGCCTTTTCCCACAAAGGCGGTATGCACATTGACGGCGTGAATAAAAATCCCAAATCCTTTGAGCATATTTCTCCGGAAAGAGTCGGAAATTCTCGCCGGTTTCTTATGTCGGAGGTGGCGGGGCGAAGCTATATGGTTAAAAAGCTGCAGCGGTACGCTCCTTCCCTGAGCAAGGATTCCTCCGAGACGAAGCGAATTATGGAGCGGATGAAGGAGCTGGAGCACGAGGGGTATCAGTTTGAAGGGGCGGAGAGCTCTTTTGAGATGATCATCCGCAAGGAGATGGGAAAATACAGGCCCTTCTTTGAAATTGAAGATTTTAAGGTGATCGGAGAACAGGCAAAGCGGGACGGGGAGTTTAGCGCCTACGCCCTGGTGAAGATCAATGTGGATGGACAGGTGAAAACCACGGCGGCGGAGGGTGACGGCCCTGTAAACGCGCTGGACAAGGCGCTGCGCCAATCGCTGGAGGTATTCTTTCCCGCCATCGGGCAGATCCATCTGACGGACTACAAAGTTCGTGTGCTGGACACCAAAGCGACGGCCTCCAAAGTTCGAGTCCTGATCGAGACCACGGACGGGAAGGAAAAGTGGTGTACCGTCGGCGTATCCAAGGACATCATTCAGGCCAGTCTCATCGCCTTAGTGGATTCCATCGAAGTGAAGCTGTTAAAGGATATAGAGAGCCATATCGGCTTATAGAGACCATAAGGAGGTATAGGAATATGGGTATGACGATGACCCAAAAGATTCTTGCCGCCCACGCGGGCCTTTCGGAAGTGAAGGCGGGGCAGTTGATCGAATGCGATTTGGATTTGGTCATGGGAAACGATGTCACGACGCCGGTGGCCATTCGAGAATTCCGCGCTGCCGGTATCAAGCATGTCTTTGATAAAGATAGGGTGGTGATCGTGCCTGATCACTTCACCCCGAATAAAGATATACAGAGCGCGACCCACTGTAAGATGGTGCGGGATTTTGTGAAAGAGCAGGAGATTTCGAACTATTTTGAAGTCGGCCGGATGGGAATAGAGCACTGCCTTTTGCCGGAGAAGGGGTTGGTGACGGCTGGGGATGTGGTCATCGGGGCCGACTCCCACACCTGTACCTATGGGGCTCTCGGCGCTTTCTCCACAGGGGTGGGCTCTACCGATATGGCGGCGGGCATGGCCAGCGGCAAAGCTTGGTTCAAGGTGCCCTCTGCGCTGAAGTTCGTCTTGAAGGGAAAGCCGGCGCCCTATGTCAGCGGCAAAGATATCATCCTGTACATTATCGGCATGATCGGCGTGGACGGCGCGCTCTACCAGTCCATGGAGTTTGCCGGGGAGGGCATCCGCTATCTGTCTATGGACGATCGGTTTACCATCTGCAATATGGCCATTGAGGCGGGTGGAAAGAATGGAATCTTCCCTGTGGATGAGCAGACGGAGGAGTATATCCGAGCCCACTCGACTAAAGATTTTGAAGTGTTTGAGGCGGACGAGGACGCGCCCTATGATATGACCTATGAGATCGAGCTGGGAGCGCTGCGGCCCGTAGTCTCCTTCCCCCATCTGCCGGAAAATACCCATTTTGTCGATGAGATTGATCGGATCCCCATCGATCAGGTGGTCATTGGATCATGTACCAATGGGCGTATCCGCGATCTGCGGACGGCCGCAAAGTTCTTTGAGGGGAGAAAGGTGGCGGATGGTGTGCGCGTGATCATTCTGCCGGGCACTCAGGATATCTATTTGCAGGCGGTCAAGGAGGGACTGGCGGAGACATTTGTCAAGGCCGGCGCGGTCTTCTCCACACCGACCTGCGGCCCCTGTCTAGGCGGTCATATGGGAATTCTGGCGGCCGGTGAGCGCGCCGTTTCGACGACGAACCGAAATTTTGTCGGCCGCATGGGACATGTGGATTCGGAGGTCTATCTGGCGAGTCCGGCTGTGGCGGCGGCTTCCGCCATCGCAGGCTATATCGCGGACCCGGCGGATATCATGGATGAGGAGGTATAGAGCATGGTCGAGGGAAAAGTATTTCACTACGGAGATAATGTAGACACGGACGTCATCATTCCGGCGCGGTATCTGAATGTGTCGGAGCCATCCCACCTGGCGGCCCACTGTATGGAAGATATCGACTCCGATTTTGTCAAGACGGTCCAGGAGGGCGATATCATCGTAGCCGCGCGAAATTTTGGATGCGGATCGTCCCGCGAGCACGCGCCCATCGCCATCAAGGCGTCGGGGATTTCCTGCGTCATCGCTGCCTCATTCGCCAGGATCTTTTACCGAAATGCCATCAATATAGGGCTGCCAATTATCGAGTGCCCGGAAGCGGTAGGCGAAATCCAAGCGGGAGATACGGTCCGCATTGATTTTGCCAGCGGTCGTATTGAGGATGTGACAACGAACAAGAGCTATCAAGCGCAGCCATTTCCGCCGTTTATTCAGGAGATTATCGACGCCGGCGGGCTGATGAATCGCGTGGCGGCAAAGAGTGAGAAGGGAGAATGAGACGATGCAATATACAGTGACGGTTCTTCCAGGCGACGGGAT
>JAHZBS010000176.1 GCA_019423265.1 Clostridiales bacterium | reverse complement strand
TGTGGATATCTATTTTCCAAGGAGGTCTTCTGCGATTATTACTATATCTCCCGCCCCCATAGTTATCAACAAATCCTTTGGGGAACAATTTTTTAGGAGAAAATTTTCAATTTCGTCGAAAGTACCAAAGTAATGGCAATCCCTGTCGAGCTTGCGGAGCTCCCGGCAGAGATCGGAGGAGTGAATCTCACCCAGATCCTTTTCCCTGGCGGAGTAGATGTCGGCCAGCACCACATGGTCAGCGAGGGAGAGGGCCAGGGCAAAATCCTTCAAGAATGCCTTGGTGCGGCTATAGGTATGGGGTTGAAAGACAACGTAGAGCTCGCGGTGAGGAACCTCCCTGGCGGCGAGCAGTGTTGCGCGAATCTCAGAAGGATGGTGGGCGTAGTCATCGATGATCGTAACGCCGCCGACAGTCCCCTTATACTCAAAGCGTTTTTTTGTGCTTTTATACTGGGAAAGCCCCCGGCGGACGGAGTCGAAAGGAACGCCCTGGCACAGCGCTGTCCCTGCGGCGCAGAGAGCGTCAAAGATATTGTGGCGTCCGGGCACAAATATATCCACAGCCCCCAGATCCTGGCCGCGATACACGATATGAAAAGAGGAGCCCAGCCCCTCCCTGTGGTGCTCAATCTGAGAGCAGGTAACGTCCGCGTCGCCGTCCAAGGAAACGGTGAGGAGCGTCCCGGAAAACCCTTGGAATAGCGGCAACAGCTCTTTCTCAAGGATCAATGTCCCGTCTGGCTTCATGCCGGCGACGAATTTTTGAAAGGAAGCGTGGATGGCGTCCAGGTCCTTAAAGTAGTCCAGATGCTCCGCCTCGATATTGGTAATCACGCTGACCTTCGGGTGAAAGTGGAGGAAGCTGTCGGAGTACTCGCAGGCCTCCGCGATAAAGTACGGCGAATTGCCAATTCGAAAATTGCTCTGCAAATTGTGCAAAATCCCTCCCACGGTGACCGTCGGGTCCATGCCGGCCTCCATAAAAATGTAGGACGCCATGCTGCTTGTGCTGGTCTTTCCGTGGGTTCCGGCGATTGCGATGGAAATCGGGTATTCGTCCATGAGCTGCCCAAGCAATACAGCCCTCTCGATCACGGTAGCTTTGCTGGCCCGGGCGGCTTTCAGCTCCGGGTTATCCTCATGGATGGCGGCAGTGTATACGATCAAGGAAAGATCATCTGCGATATTGGAGGCTTTCTGGCCGATATACACTCGAATCCCCATATCCTCCAGATGTCTTGTCATTTCGGTCGATTTTTGATCAGAACCGCTGACTTCATATCCTCTGGCCAGCATAATCTGCGCAAGGCCGCTCATGCTGACGCCGCCAATACCAATAAAATGAACTTTTTTCATAATGCTCCCTTCTGTCTGTCCAAACAGACTTTTTCCTTACCTCTATTTTACCATACTTTAGAAAAATGTAAAGGGCGAACACCGCTGCAAGGCGGACATCCCGGGGCCCATGCCCGGTGGCAATCGCGTGAGGATTGGATAAAGTTGGTTTTCGATAAACTTTTTAACAAAACGTATAGCAATAGACTTGACCGGGGTATCATTTCAGTATATAATCAACCTAGTTTAGTGTGAAAGGATGTGCGCTTAGTGAACCGTAAGGTCAAGACCGTGATCTTAGCCGCCGGCATGGGAACACGGATGAAATCTGAAAAACCGAAATGCCTCCATGAAATATTAGGATATCCAATGCTTCACTATATTATTGAAGCGGCGAAAAAAGTTGGCTGTGAGGAGATCTGCGTCGTCATTGGGCATAAAGGCGAAATGGTTATGGAAGCCTTACAGGATACGCCGGGCATTACCTTTGTGGAGCAGAGGGAGCAGCTTGGCACAGGTCATGCCGTTATGCAGGCCGAAAAGTTTATCGAGGGAGAGCCCAGCGATGTGCTAGTCTTATGTGGGGATACGCCTTTAGTCGAAGGGGAGGTTCTGGAGAAGCTGTTGCAGGACCATCGGACGGAAAAAAATGCAGTGACAGTCCTATCCACCATCGTGGAGAATCCAACCGGCTATGGGAGAATCGTGCGGGATGTCAGCGGAAACTTTTTGTACAGTGTGGAGCAGCGGGATGCCACGGAAGCGCAGAGAAAGATTCAGGAAGTCAATTCGGGCATGTACTGTTTCCAGAGCGAGGCGCTCTTGGAGGCGCTGACGAAGATCGATAATCAGAATAGCCAGGGAGAATACTATCTCCCCGACGCGGTCCCGAGGATCATGGAAGCCGGGGGAAGGGCGGAGGCAGCCATCTGTGAGGATCCCGCTGTGATCCTGGGCGTTAATGACCGGATGCAGCTTCTGGAGGCATCCCAGATTATGCAAAAGCGGATCAACCGCCGCTTGATGGAAGGCGGGGTAACCCTCCTTTCCATGGAAAATACCTATGTCTCTCCCCATGTGAAGATCGGCAGAGATACGGTCCTGTATCCAGGCACTTTTCTCGAGGGGAACACCCAAATCGGGGAGCACTGCGTCGTCGGCCCCAACAGCCGGATTGTGGATTGTACCATCGGAAACCATGTCACCATTCAGAATTCCACGCTGCTGGACAGTGCCATACAGGATTTTGTCAGCGTCGGCCCCTTCGCCTATGTACGGCCGGGAAGCGTCATCGGGCCGTCCGTCAAGGTTGGCGATTTTGTCGAGATCAAGAATTCTGTCGTCGGAGAGGGCACGAAGATCTCCCATTTGACCTATGTGGGGGATGCGGATGTGGGAAAGAACATCAATTTTGGGTGCGGCACAGTGCTGGTTAACTACGATGGAAAAGAAAAACACCGAAGCGTGATCGAAGACCATGCGTTTATAGGCTGCAATACCAATTTAGTATCGCCTGTGCGCGTGGGAGAGGGCGCATTTATTGCCGCGGGTTCCACCATCACCGCGGATGTTCCGCCGGATGCTCTCGGGATTGCAAGGGCCAGACAGGTCAATAAGGAAGACTGGGTCCAGAAGAGAGGAAAGCGGTAGCCAGGATTGTATGTATGCGCGACACGAGCTGCGAGCCCTGATTTTTATAATCAGGGCATCTGCTGTTTGGAAAAAAGATAGAGAGGACTGTCCATATGATTTTGATCGCCGGCCTGGGGAATCCGGATTTGAAGTATGCCGCTACAAGGCATAATGTCGGATTTGAAGCCATTGCCTGCCTTCTTCAGGCGTATCATGGCAAAGGAGAAAAGAGAAAATTTCACGCCCTGCTTGCCCAGGCGGATATTGAAGGCACGCCCTGCCTTCTCTGCCGCCCGCAGACCTATATGAACAATAGCGGCGTCGCTGTCCGGGAGATCATGGACTTTTATAAGATTTCGGTCAGCGATCTAATTGTCATCTATGATGATATCAGCATACCGCTGGGCGCCCTCCGGATCCGCGGGGGCGGATCCGCCGGCGGACACAATGGGATGAAGAGCATAATCGCCCATGTGGGATCCCAGGACTTTCCCAGGGTGCGAATTGGCGTGGGTGAAAAGCCGCCGGGATGGGATTTAGCGGACTATGTGCTGTCGAATTTTTCAAAGGATGAGATTCCCGTTATCGGGGAGACAATCCGCCTAGCCGCCCAGGCGGCTGCCTGCATCGTCTCCCAGGGATTGGACAGAGCGATGAATCATTTTAACTTGAAAGCGCCGCAAGGGGGGGAGTCAAACAATAGATGATGGACGTAAGAGGGATTTTTAAACCGCTTGAGAGTCTTCCTGCCTACAACACCGCGGTGCAGCGGTTGCAGAGGCGGGAGGCGGTGTTGGTCTCCGGCGCCGGCGATCCGGTACAGAATCATATATCGGCAGCGCTGACGGAGCAGCTTGGAACTATGGGGATCGTAATAACCGCCAATGAGACGAAAGCAAAGGAAGTCTGGGAAGATATGAAATTTTATTTTCCCGGGCAGGCGATGTTTTTTCCGGCAAAGGATCCCTTATTTTACAGCGCTGACGTAAAGGGTCTCGCCATTGAGGAGGAACGGATCCGCGTATTCAAAGCCCTGCTGGAAGAGCCCCCAAAGGTTCTGATATTTTCGGTGGAGGCGCTGTACGACCGTTTAGCGCCAAGGGATCGCTTTGTCAATTTTATATTGCGCAAGCGCGTTGGGGATCACATGCCACTGGATGAATTTGCCGAGCGGATGGTCAGGATGGGCTTTGAGCGGCGGGATCAGATCGAGCACGCAGGGCAGTTTTCCATCCGGGGTGGAATCGTCGATATCTTTCCCATCGATGAGGCGATGGCATATCGCCTTGAAATGTGGGGGGACGAGATCGATACCATCAAGACGCTGGACGTGGAGACGCAGCGCTCCGTGGAGCACATCGAGTGGATCTGTGTCTATCCCATTACGGAGGTGCCGCTCAGCCAGAGGGACATCGAGAGTGGACTCAGCAGAATCCAACGGCAGCAGAAGACCGCCAGCACGGCATTAAGGGAGCAGGGGCTGGAAGAAGAAGCTCAAAGGCTTTCCGAGATCACCGATTCTTTTTTATACCGGCTATCCCAAAATCGATATCGAGGATTGGAGAGCTATATCCCCTTTTTCTATGAGAATCCCGTCACGATTTTGGACTACGTGCCGGAGGACGCCATTTTGTTTTTTCAGGAGCCGGCTCGTATTAAAGAGAAGGTGCGGGTATTGCAGGACGAACTGCAACACAGCGTACAGAGCCGATTGCAAAAGGGATATCTGCTTCCGGAGCAGGGACGGATGTTTCCGGACTTCGAGGAAATCAGCAGAGGGTTTGACGGGTTCGCCAAGCTCTATCTGTGCAGTCTTCTCGGCGGCAATCAGAACGTATTCCCCATAAAAGAGCTGGTCAGTGTCTCAAGCCGCTCGATCAATGTCCTACAGGGGGAGGAAACGCTACTGCTGGATGAGCTGCGGGGATATACCGCCATGCGGTACCAAACTCTCATGTTGACAGAAAGCCAGACGAGAGTGAAGCGGATGGCCTCCCGCCTGATGGAGGAGGGCATTCCGGCGTATGAACATACCGACTGGCAGATGCCTCTGGTCAAGGGCAGCGTTGCCGTGGCGCGGGGAGGGTTGAGCCGGGGCTTTGTGTATCCGGAAGCGGGCTTTGCCGTGGTATCCCAGAAGGAACTGACCGGCAGCGGCGCCGCCAAAGGCCGAAAAAAGCGCAAGAAATATAAGGGAAAGCAGATTAGCAGTTTTGGCGAACTGTCCGTGGGGGATTACGTTGTCCATGAAAATCATGGCGTTGGAATCTATCACGGGATCGTCCAGATGGAGG
>JAHZBS010000175.1 GCA_019423265.1 Clostridiales bacterium | reverse complement strand
GTTGTTCTGGCGGGGATCATTCTCATGAGTGTGTTTGCTCCACTGATTGCGCCCTATGATCCTCTGGAAGTGAATATCAAGAACTCTCTCCAACAGCCCTCTGCGCAGCATTGGCTTGGCACCGATGCAATAGGCCGAGATCTCTTGAGCCGTGTGATTTATGGGGGCCGGCAGTCCATCATTCTGGCAGTGGTGGCAACGGCTCTATCGATGCTGGTGGGGCTCATTATCGGCGTGATTGCCGGGTATTTCGGCGGCGTCGTGGATATGGTGATCACATCCTTTTCGAGCATATTCCAGGGCCTGCCCGGAACCAGCATGATGATCGTCGTCGCCGGTATGGTACCAGGGATCCCCGGCATGATCGTGGCAATAGTGATCACATCTTGGGTGGGATTTTCCCGGATTGTCCGGGGAGAAGTGATGAAAATCAAGCAGGAAAAATTCGTGGAGGGACTGCGGGGGTTAGGGGCAGGCAATCTGCGGATTGTTCTCCGGCATATCACGCCCAATTTGATCAGCAACTGTATTATTATTTTTACTACGAGAATTGCAAGAGTGATCCTGTCGGTAGCCTCTTTAAGCTTCCTAGGACTGGGACTCCAGCCGCCGACGCCGGACTGGGGGGTTATGATAAATGAAGCCCGGGTTCATTTTCGTTCCAATCCCCTGCTGATCATCGCTCCGGGCGCCTTTATTATCGCGCTCTCATTGAGCGTCAACGTGATCGGAGATGCCTTGCGCGATAAGTTGGATGTTCACAAAGATGCCTTGCGAGAGTATTGAGGATGGGTTTGACTATGGATTCCAATATTACAATCAGCGGATTGACGGTGAAATTCCGCACAGCACACGGGATGGTGACAGCTGTGGAAAATGTCAACACGGTCTTTGAAGCAGGCAAGATTACCGGATTGATTGGGGAAAGCGGGAGCGGCAAATCCGTTTTAGGAATGTCCCTCCTTCAGCTGTTGCCAAACAGCGCTGTTATCAAAGGGGAGTGCCTTTATAGGGGAAACAACCTGTTGAGGGTTAGGCCGGAGATGATTCGCTCCATCCGCGGCAAGGAAATCGCGTTAATCCCTCAAAATCCCTCAGAATCTCTCAACTCTGTGCGACGCATTAAAAGGCAGTTGACAGAGGCGGTCACGGCCCATGACAAGAAGAAGAAAAACGAAGCGCAGCAGCGAGCGCAGGAGCTTTTACAGCGGTTTGGCTTTGCTGATCCGGCCGAAATCATGAGGCGGTATTCCTTCCAGATGAGCGGAGGCATGAATCAGCGGATTATCTCCGTCCTGGGGTTGATGGGCAATCCCAGCTGGATCATTGCAGATGAACCGACAAAAGGGCTCGATTCCATTCTGCGAAAGCAGGTCTATCAGACGCTCAGGGATATTGCACAGCATGACACCGCCAGTATGATCCTCATCACACATGATATTACACTGGCGGAAAGGCTTTGTGACAATATTCTAGTCCTGTATGCGGGGCGCGTGTTGGAACAGGGGCCGGCGGCGGAGGTGCTGAGCAATCCTCAGCACCCCTATACGAAGGGGCTAATTGCCTCCCAGCCGTCTAAGGGGATGCACCCCATCGGCGGGGTAATGCCTGAGCGCGAAGGCCAAATGGCCGGCTGCAATTTTTATCCCCGCTGCCGCTGTGCGCTGGACCGCTGTGCGGCGGCGTGTCCGGCAGAATATTCCTGCGATAATGGTTCTTTGGCGAGGTGCTTTTTATATGATAGAAGTTAGAGGACTGACCAAGACGTTTACGTCCGGCGTTTTCCAAAAGCGGACGGTGTATGCCGTTACCGATGTCTCCTTCTCCATACCAAGAGGAAAGACACTGGGACTTGCGGGGGATAGCGGATGCGGAAAATCCACCATAGCGCGGATGCTTTTAAAACTGACAGAACCGGATTCCGGTGAAATTCTACTGGACGGGGATGCCATTACCCACATGACAGATAAGCAGTTCAAGCCATACCGGCAGAAAATTCAGATTGTCTTTCAGCACCCTGAGAGCTCCCTGGACCCAAGCAAACAGATTCTTTACAGCTTAATGGAGCCAATGATGATTCATAACCTGTATACTAAGGAAGAGCGGCTAGCCAAGATTCAGGAACTGCTTCAGCTCGTGGGGGTTAGCGAAAAACTTCTCACCCGATATCCTCATCAGATCAGCGGCGGAGAGGCACAGCGCATTATGATCGCCCGTGCGTTGACGCTGGCGCCAGAAATTCTCATTCTGGATGAGCCGACATCCATGCTGGACGTTTCCATTCAAGCCCATATCATGACGCTTTTGCGCAATCTCCAGGAGCGCTTGGGGCTGACCTATTTATTTATTTCCCATGATGTGGATGTTTTGGCCTGGTTTTGTGATGAGATCGCGGTGATGAGCCAAGGTAAGATTGTGGAGGCCGGCTCGGCAAGCGAGATTGTCCGGCATCCCCGGGATGCTTACACCAAGAGGCTCATCGATAGTTTTCAGAACTGGTAATGGAAGCAGAAAGGACGGACAGGATGCGGGAACAAGTTCAATGTGAAGAATTCAATGAAAAGTGGAAGGCTTTGAGAGGAGAGGGGGGTGTGCTGTGAAGGATAATTTCTATGAAGAGCTTTCCATTGCTATGTATCCTTCTTCCCTGCTCCATACCTTTGGGGTAAACGGCAAAATCTCGGGAAGTATCGGAGCCGTGGGGGAGATGCAGAACGTCCTTCCTATCATCCACGGACCTCGAGGCTGCGGATTTCACTACCGACATTCCGCTAGACGCCGGCATCAACCCTTCTATCGCATTCTCACAACCAATCTGGAGGAGGCGGAGATCATCGGCGGCGGAGAGGCAAAACTGCGCCAGACCGTTGAGGAGGCCTGGCGCAGGTACCATCCCGCGTTGATTATGGTCATCCCCTCCCCCATCAGCGATATTCTAAACGATGACATTCTGACCATCACCCGAGAGATGTGTAGCCAGGGGATCCCGGTGGTGGGCATTCAGTCCGAGCTGTTCTCCCACCGAGATAAAAATTACTCCCGAAATCGTCTAAAAAAGATTGCAGAACAAAAGATTACCGGGGAGAATCACCTGGAGATGGAAATCAAAGGCTGCGGATTTGTGGAAGCGCTGTGTGCCCTTGTAGGGCAGGTCATGGAAGCGGTTCCTGTGATCCCCCACAGCGTAAATATCGAGACCGTGGGGTGGGGAAGCAACGGAAGCCTGATCCTGCGGGAAATCGAAGCATTTCTAAACCGCTGTGGAATCACGGTGAATACATGGTTTCCAAGCGCCTCCTATGAAGAGATCCGGCGCGCCCCGGCGGCTCAGCTAAATTTGGCGCGGAGGGTACGCTGGGCTAGGCTGATGAAGGAACAATTCGGCACAGATTATCTGCATCTGAGCTCAGAGGGACGATATTCCGGGCTGGAGGGGATTTGTACTTTTTACCGGGACATTGGCGCTGCCATGGGCTTGGAAGCTAGCATGGAGCCGCTGATTGAAGCGGCCAAACAAAAGGCTTTAGAGGAAACGGCGCCGGCGCGGAAGGAGTTGGCCGGATACCGCTGTCTTCTTTTCAGCCGGAGCATTCAGCAGGCTCCTTTCTTGCTCAAGCGGTATGCGCAGGATTACGGATTTTCGATTCCCTGTCTATGCATTATCCTAACGCCGGAGACCCGCCGCAATCTATCCATGTCTGCGGAGATGGAGGGGAAGCTTCTGGGCCGGGTACAGGAGGCGGTTTCTCTCTATAGCCCGAAGACGGAGATCCTTTTGAATCCGTCGGAGGAGGAGCGGAAAGCCCGATTTCCCAAGTTTGACGCGATTCTGGGAACCGGTGATTTTACGCTGGAAAACCAAGGTGTGCCCTTGATTTCCGTGCGGAATGAGACTGTCTCTCTCTCCTTTGAATCCTACGTGCGGACGGTGCTGCGGCTTCGGGAAAGACTATCCAGCCGCCAGGTCAGGAAGGAATTGCTTTTGCAGAAAATGCCCTTTGACAGCCGGCACTATCCGCTGTACGTGAACGAAAATGGATTGGCGGCCAAAGAAATGTGGGCGCGGATGTGGCTGCGCCGGAAGGAGGAGTCATGAGAACGCCCAGAGGATGCAAACTATTTGGAGCACAGCAGGCATTGGGGGGCATTCAGAACGGAGTCATTCTGTTTCACTCGGTGATCGGCTGCAATTTCGGTTCTATGTCATTCCACGTCCCGGCTGATATGCGGGATATTCGACAGACATGCACGGTGATCAATGACAGCGACATTATCTTCAGCGGAGAAGATTCCCTGCGCAAGGCGATCCATAACGCGCTGGACCTTTTTCATCCATCGGTTTTGTTTGTGGTGAGCGGATGCGTCAGCGAAATTATCGGGGATGATATTGCCGCTGTGGTTTCGGAAATTTCCGGCTCAACGCCGGTCATCTATGTGGAAGCGGCCGGATTCCGAGGCGACAGCAACTCGGGATATGAGGCGGCCTGTCAGGCGCTGCTCCCTTATTTACAGGGAAATCCTGTGGCAGGAGGAAACGCTGTTAACCTGCTAGGGCTCGGCGGAGATGATTACCGCATACAGGAAGATGTTGAGGCCTTTCAGAGGCTTCTTGGTGAACAAGTTGCGCTGCACACAGTCCTGTCCCACTGTTCCTGGGAGGATTTGAAGACCGCGCCCCAGGCGAACCTAAATCTTGTGCTGAACGAGCAGGCCTTACCTCTAGCCAAGGCCATGCAGGAGCGATTTGGGATCCCCTATGAACAGATCTCGTATCCCTACGGCGTTACAGGGGCAAAAGAGGTATACTCCGCCCTGGAACGACATTTTGAGGTGGAGTATGAGACTGAATGCCGTGAGATTGAACGGTTAGCCGCGGAAGGCGCTTCAAAGGCGTATCCCTACTTGCAAGCGCTGTACGGGATGCCTGCGGCCGTCATCGGCAGCGGAGGGCGTGCAGACGGTATGCGCCGTTTTCTGGAACAGGAATTGGGAATGGAAGTCGTCTGTTTTTGCCGTAGAGAGGAGCTTTCGGATCTGGAGGACTTTTTTATGCCGGCCCGGCAATCGGAAGTCGCCCTGCTGTTTGGTTCATCCTTTGAACTGGAGCTGGCGGAAGAGCTGGGAATCCCTCTGATTCGATACGATTATCCAGTATTTGATGAAATCTCGCTGACGGGTAAACCCTTTGTGGGAGCGGCGGGAATTTTATCCCTGCTGGAGATCATACTCAATTCGGTGATGCAGACACCGAGCTTGAAGGGGGCGCTCTATCAATGAAAAA